>JAGXTA010000070.1 GCA_018333535.1 Deltaproteobacteria bacterium
TGAGATTTCTAATATTCCCGACGGAACCATCTCCCTTATTCGATTTATCCGAAGTGACCAGGTCTTGGATGTCTTCGGAGAACATTTCATGTTGCCAAGGGATCTCATTTACACCTACGTTCGTGCCAGAATTGTTACTGCTTTACACCAAATCCAAGTTTACTCGGGGCAGGAACTGGCTCTTTGTTTACCCTACAAGTTCCCTTCCTCGATTATTACTGAACCATAAACTGGGTTACCGATGTATTGACACATCTTAAAACCAATTCTGGGTAACCTATGTTATGGCATTTGGGATTTAACATTTACCTCATTCCCTAACTTGGCAAGCATTTTTCCGATACGTCCTTATAAATAATGTCAAAAGTTGAGATCTGCCCCCTATCTTTGACGAATCGGGTGAGAAATAGAGGTCTGGCCAAAACCCTTGGGAAAACGCTTCACCGGCCTTCTTTCTTTCCAGCTCCTGGGCTCATGGTAAAAATGGTTTTGGGAGAATTTGGATCGGTCATCCTCGAAGGCCAGAGAGTGATTCCGCGAAGATTGCGCGATTCAGGCTTTATCTTTCAATATCCTGACATTGAAAAAGTCTTGCAGAGCATCGTGGATCAACAAGCCTTTATGCTTCCCACGGCATAGCATCCCAATTCAGGAATTGGTGGACAGCTTCCTCTGCGATACTATAACCTTGGCCCTTCCTATTAACCCGTTTGAATCCAACCCCGGCGTCTTTGAAAAGTTGTTCCGTTATCTTTAAAAGTGGGTCAACCCCATTTTCTTCATCATGCTCACAAGCTCTTTCGAAAATAGAACACAATTGTCTGGCTTTCGCATTTGATTCTTCTTTCTCTTGGGCTATTTCGTATGCTACTTGCAGCATGCATGCAATGACTACAGAAAGCCGATAAGTACGACCGTGTGGAACGAGCCGTTTTAGCATCTCCAGCCACACACTATAGTTTTTCGATCCCACCACGTTTTTTATCATTACATTCCAACCGTAATATCAGGAGTGACGAGATAATCTCCTCCCAAGGCTGCTGCAAATTCTGTTTTTTCTTGAAGCATACGCTGCAGGTTGGCAACATGCTCATATTGGTCAAAATGCGAGATACTTTGGTTGATAGCAAACATCCATTTTCCTGGACGAAGATGGTTCAAAAGTTTAAACGAATCTTTAAGGAAATCTTTTGTAATTTGTTCAAAGAGAATGCCTGCTGTTTGGCCAGGGGGCGCTTTCTTGGCAAGGGGATAGTTGAGACGATCAGTGATTTTCAACGCGATTGCAACACTTGTTTTGCTACCGCCATCTGCAAAATTTGGAATTCCTTTTCTTATGAATATAATCTTCTTATAAAGATTTCGATGATAGTTGTTGCGAAGACGCGCAATCAGCATATCTTTCCCTATTTGACACGTTCAAAATTTATCTTGAAATGAATTGGGACCTTGGTTTAAAGAGGCCGATCACATACTCCTCATGCATACGATCTTCAATCGGTGACCCGTTCTTTTTTCCAAAACGGGCGGGCATCATCCTCTTATTTCTGTCCATGGCCCGTCGAGTTACTCCAACTACATCGAAACCCATTGTTGCCCCGATATCAGCAAGACAAAGATGAGTCTGAGTATCCATATCTCGCATTTTTGATGTACCCACAACAACGATGGCAGCGGAGTCGTCGCGAAGAACACGAAAAGCTTCAGAAAGCATAGCCTTCATCTCAACAAAGTATTTTTGTAGAATCGCTCCTTTTTTCTGATCACGTTGCTGCAATGTGTAAGCAATCCTTTGTGGCCGATCGGGTAAGTCATCACTCGCTGCACATCCGGTACGCTCGGAACCGATATAACCCGCGCGCAATTTTGACAAGTCTGATATGGAATTGCCAAACCATACGAGCGAGAATTTATGAGCGCGCATATAATCTATTGCATTGGCGTAGGGGGGGAAGTGACGATAAGATCAATAACTCCATTTGTAATTGGCATAAGGCGGGCGTCCCCTGCAATAATAGATGCCACGCCACCACTTGCCTCCAATCTCCCCACACTTTTAAGATTCTTTTGCAGTCGAAACAAGAACTGCTCTAATGCGTTTTTAGGGATTTTTGCTTTGTCCAGATGAGGTCGGCTATGCGCTAAATCGCGTGCCATGGAAACACCGCCGGATTTGGTGACGATGATTGACGACAGCGTTAATTCAAAAAAGCGTCGTGTCGGCTCATGTGCCACACCTTGAATAGCGAGCGCCAGAGCCATAAGTTCGCGTTGCGTCCGGGACAAAAACCAATAGTTGATAAAAGTCTTTGTTTTCTCATCAAAAAAATCAGAAAGACTCCGATCAATTTTGTCTCCTCCTGATAGATAATGGTGGGCTTTCTGGAGAACCTTGTTAGTTATATCCTGAATGTTGTTTAGATTTACAGTCCTGGTTTTTGCTTGGCCTAAACGAAGAGCTAAAAGATCAAAATCAATACCAATGCCTTGCCTTCCTTCCAGCAAAGCCTCGACAAGTGTCGTCCCTGATCCCATCATGGGATCAAGCACAATATCGCCGGGACTGGTCAAACCGCGTATAAAAACGCGAGGCAACTGAGGAGGGAATTTTGCCGCAAACGAATGGAGATTATGGGAGGCATAACTGCTATCCTCACCATGGAAATCCAATTTGCTTTCAAGGAGAGCCTTTAATCTTTCTCTTTTACTAAGGCCTTGCTGAAGATGAATAGAGATATCGGGAGAAGGTGATTCCGAGAGCTTGGAAGCAAACAGCAGAAGTTGTCTATTAAAGATTTGTTGTGATCTGTCCTCAGTGCTATGAGAGGCCAAGTTTATCCCCTTATGAAATAACAGAGTTCGCACGATTCGTTGAGTAATATTTTATGGTCTTGGGGAAGGAATTTCAAGGGATTTATAAAACTTCCAGAAAACCCCAGGCTTTAAAGCCTGGGGATGAATGGTGCCCGGAGCGAAGCGGAGTAATCCGGCGAAGCCGGGGAGCCCAGAAGAAACCCTGGCCTTCAGGCCAGGGAGTTTCATTTCCTGTTATTTAAACACTGTAGTTTCGACAGCTTGCCGCTTTTTTCTTTAACCGGTCATCCTTCAGACGTGGTTCCTCAACTGGAGTTCCAATGGATGCGGATTTAGATAAACCTGCTATTTGAGGTAGGGCTCATCGTATTTGCGGACATAGTGTTGAATGAGCGTGATGGGGACAATCAATGGAATATATTCCTGCCGATAATGATCAATGACTTCCTGTAATTCCTTTTTTTCGTCAGCGGACAACTGTTCCTTAAAGTAACCCATCAAATGTTGCAGGACATTGGAATTTTTCTTAGGCGTGGTCTTTAATTGAAGGGCCTCCATGAGCATAGCTTGGTATTGGCGATAAAGTTCATTCAAAGCAAGATCTTTTGCTTTCGCCACAAGTTTTCCCATTGTTTGATAATGCTTTGGGCTATGTGAGAGGATCAATAGTTTATGTTTTGTATGAAAATTCACGACGATTCCTCGACTCTCCTTTTTAACTAAAGCCTCCCGCCATCTTTTCAGGGTAAAGATCCGCTCGATGAAATTTTCTCGGAGGTTTGGATCGTGGAGACGTCCCTCCTCCTCTACGGGAAGCAGGGGGAAATGGTCCATGAAAATTCTTGCATAGATGCCGACTCCTTTTTTGACGGGCATTCCCTTTTCATTATAGACCTTGATCCGTTCCATGCCACTGCTCGGAGAATCGCTCTTAAAAATAAAGCCGCAAAGATCTTCTATCTCTAACTCTGAGACTCGGTTCCGTGCCCACTGAACCATCCGATCTGTCATGTCCTGTTTCGTCCGGATTGTTACGAGACGGGGAGAATCTGTATCGCCCTCCAAGTGCATTGCCTCCCTTGGGATGGGAAGGCCACATTCTACCTCAGGACAAACAGGAACATATTCTACATATTGTCCCAACGTATCCTTGAGAAACCGATCCAGCTTATGACCACCATCATAACGGACATTCTCACCCAATAGACAGGTACTGATGCCTAATTTGATTTTCTTTTCCATCATGACATCCTCGCCCACCGAGGCCTCACCGAGGCCTTTCGTCTTCAGTCTGTCAACAGCCTGGTTCTCTGGGATGGCCGCAACATGATCAAAAATGTGTTATTTTGATCCAATTATTTCTTAAAAGAAGCCATAATTTCTCAGGCCATGGCATGTCGCTTCGAAGATTTGTGAGAAAAGATCGGGGACTCGGCTTTTTCATCACCCATATTTTAATCATTTCAACCCCAATTGTCCAAATTATTATTTGGCTTGAATTAAAACGGTCTTAAGATTATAAATAGTTTAAGAGGTTCAATCATGGCTCTGGATAAAGAATTCCTCATCCATCTTATCTGTAACCATTGCGAGTTCTACAAGGAGTCCGACAAGGATTTGGAGTGTGGCGCCTATAAAATCCTGAAGGGACTGATTGAGAAAGGCCAAATTACCCCAGAACAGATTAAAGATGTCCTTCCCAAATAAGTTTTTTTCATTAACCCCCCGCTGTACATTAAAACATCTTGAAGAACCTTATCTCTACGACATCGAAAAAGATGAACTCTATGAATTGAGCAAGGATGCTTTTGAATTCTTGGTCAGATGTTCTCAGGGTAAATCCCCTAAGATCAAAAAGAAAGATGAAGAGTTTATCCAATTCTGTCTCGCAGAAAAATTAATCATTACCTCAGAAATTCCGATTAAAAGAGAATTAACCCTTTCTTCATCTCCAACCCCCTCTCTCCGGTATCTGGAATTCCAGGTCACGGATCGGTGCAATCTTCGTTGTAAACACTGTTATGTTGGGGATAGCCGCAATCAAGACCTTTCCTTTGAAAGAATTGAAAGGGTATTAAAAGAATTCGAGGAAATCCAGGGGCTAAGACTCCTCCTGTCTGGAGGGGAACCTTTGACCCATCCTCAATTCTGGAAGATCAATGAGGTCTTGAAAGGTTATGCCTTTCGGTCTGTTCTTCTCTCAAATGGGACATTGATTACAAAAAAGGTAGCTCAAAAGCTTCGGGTCCATGAGGTTCAGATCAGTCTGGATGGAATGAGAGAGGGACATGAATTTCTCAGAGGTGGAGGTACGTTTAAGAAAACCCTTCAAGCGATTGAAAACCTCCAGGAGAGCGGTATCCGGGTATCCATCGCTACGATGATACATCATAGAAACCTTAAAGAATTTGATGAGTTAGCCTCTTTGATTCAATCAAAAAATATTGAAGAGTGGAATGTGGATGTACCCTGTATCGCAGGGAGGATGGAGGAAAACCGAGATCTCTGGGTGGAACCCTCTGAGGCAGGACGGTTTCTCCAATATGGTTATGGAGGGGGATTACATAGTTCAGAAAAAAATGCTACCTGTGGAGCACATCTTTGTGCTATACTTTCTACTGGTGATGTTTGTAAGTGTGGCCTTTTCAGTCAGGACCCTGTTGGGTCCATTGAGGAAGGGCTCAGAATCTGTTGGGAACGGATTCCTCGAATCCCATTAAAAAGCCTGACTTGCAACTGTACAGAATTAGAAGAATGTCGGGGTGGATGCCGCTTCAGAGCAAAATATGTTGGAGACCTTTATCAACCTGACCTCTTTCAATGTTATGCAAGAGGGGTCTTGAAAGGAGGTAAAGAAGATGACCATCAAGAAGATCACTAAGAAGTTTTCTGCCACCTGCAAATGCAAAGCATCTTGTTGAAGTCTATTTCGGGCTCCCTCTTAGGAAAAGAGGGAGCCCCTTATTGATTTGATAAAATACTCATCGAACATATCAGGTCTGAAGACCTGTTTAAGATAAACTTAAAGGCAATGAGTACATTTTGATCTGTCTTCCCTCTTTCCTTCTCAGAAGAGAAGGGGAGAGGGATTTTTCATTTCGGTGAACCATGTATCTGGGAATTGATTTTCTTATTTCCCGTCACCTCAAACCCTATGTAGTTGAAGTCAACGTGGGCCTTCCAGGCGGAGCCCAAGAATACCACCTCACCCACTTGGTTCATTTTGGGAAGCCCTCGGATATTTTTACAAAGATTGAAGAGACCTCTCTGAAGGTCTATGGAAAAAATTTTAAGGATTATCTCCATTCTCTTCCTTTTATAGAAAGTCTCAAACCCTTCAAGATCTGGATGGATGGAAAAGGTCCATTCCCGACTCTCTTTCATCCGGGCTTAAGACTCGAAGATAAATGGGTTCAATATCAACTGATCAAACCCGTCGCACCGGTGCCCGAGACGATGATCTTTGATCCTAAATATCCGGCGGAGGCAGAGGCGTTTCTAAACAGAAAGGGAAGAACCGTTCTGAAACGCCGCCTCGGAAGGGGAGGGAGAGGCTTCAAGGTTGTCGCCGAACCCATCTCCTTATCTACACTGGATACAGAGGGTCATCCCTGTATTTTCCAGGAATATATTGAGTCCAGGGTCGATGATTATGCTTTTTCCATCCGTGCCGTTGCTTTTGGCGGAGAGTTTATGTGTATGTATGGTAATCTCTCCACCCGGCCTCATTCGAATCATGGGTTTCTCACCTACGTTGGAGAAGGAGATCATTTTGGGCTGGCCGATAGAAAATTCAAATCAGAATCCTTCAATCAGAAATCGTGGGAAGCAGAGATTTGGTTTGGTCAAAATGAGCCTTCGTATTTGAGGCATAATCTTTATGAGGATGAGGTCGCGCAGACGACCCTATGTCTTCCAGAACCAATTCAACGTATGATTCGAAAGCTCTCCGTTGATATAGAGAGACTTTATGAGGGCTTAGATCTGTCGAGTTTGCCAAAGGCCTGTTTTGAAATCGGTTAAAGATAGATGAACGACCTACTTCGCCCCTGGGAACAGAATACTTTTAATAGGGCCTGAGCCTTCCATGACGGCTTCAGCCGCCCGTTTTCCACTCTCCATGGCCGTTGGCACTCCCCCCATGAAGAGAGCTGAGAAAGCTTGATAGCCTGCCATATAGAGTCCTTTGATTGGGGTTCGTATTAATTCCTTTGGTTGATCTTCTCGGAAATCATCATAATCCCATGACCATCCGGCGACAGCTCCTTCACTTCTGCCTCCCTGATCCTCAAAGGTGAGGGGAGTGGCCACATCCATCACGATCACTGCTTTTTCAAGGCCTGGGATTAAATGGTCGACCTCTCGAATCAGGGCTTGAGCGAGTCGGGTTTTGTACTCTTGATATTTTGGAGACCTTTTCCGCCAACCCAACCGGTAGTTGGAAAAATGGTTGTATTCCGCTTCTGTACGGATAACAATGGATGCTTTCCCATCAGAGGAAAGCATGTCCCAATCTTTTCCCCAGAGGCTCACCTCCAGCTCCTGGGTTGTGAAAGCCTCGAGATCAATCTCTTGAGCGTTCCAGTTGAGGCTCTCTTTTTCCTGTCCATTCTCTTGATGCCCTCTATAGATGACCCTGCCTGCCTTTTTAAATGCTGATAGGTCGGCTTTGTCTGAATCCACTCCGAGGCAGACCTGGAAAATAGAATTTGTTTGATGGGCGTTAGAAATGGCTTGAAACCATTCAGGGGGAACAGCATCAGAATCGATCAATTTGATAAAGGTGCTCTTATAGTCTGCATTCGAAATGATTAATTCTGAGTTCATCTCGGAAGCGTCCTTGAGGGTCACACCTAAAACCTTCTCTTTGTCAACACGGATCTTTGCAACCTCTGCGCCCAATCGAATCTCTCCAAAATTTCTTTTAACTGCTCTGACCAGCCGATCACAAAACAATTGCATTCCTTCTTTCGGATACCAAATTCCTCTGCTGCCCATAAGATTCCACATCGCCACAAGAAGAGGAAGGCCGCTATAAGGTTCTCTTGTGCCAATGCTTCCAAGGATTCGCCGAAGCCTCCAATCCTTGACGAGATGATGAAGATATTCCGAGGCTGAAATGTCCGAGGATTCATGAGTTGGGAGATGAGAGAAAGGATTCATGCCCCTCAGGTTTTTAAAGAACTTTTCCAAACCTTCAGCTTCTGAAGGGAAAATTCTTGTTAACTCCCTCCCCATTTCATCAAAAGGTAATGAGAGAGGGATATCCAGATCAAAGGCTCTAAGCTGGTAATGAACTCGAGAGAAAGTTAAATTTTCTCCCACCTCCAGATGGTTGAGCGTCTCTTGGATAAACTCTGGATGGCTAAATCCCAGGGGACCCATTGGAAAGGCGAAACCCTTTCTATGATAAGCATAGGCTGTTCCTCCGGGATGGGGATTTCGATCCAGAACCAATACATGCAGACCTGCCTTGGCTAAAAAAGCAGCGGCTGTAAGGCCCCCCATTCCAGCACCCACAATAATAATATCCCATTTTTGAGACATCATAAGATGAGGTATCCAATGATTTAATATTGAAAAGGAATGACTTGTCAGAAAGATATTTTAAAGAAGGGGGAGGGCTTTAAAAAACCTCCCCTCTATGCTAAAGAGATCATCAATAATTCTCCGCAAGAACTTCGAAGTGTGCGCGCGGGTGTTTACAAACGGGGCATTCGACAGGAACCTCTTTTCCTTCAAAAACATAGCCGCAATTTCTACAATGCCACTTCACAGGAGCGTCTTTTGAAAAGACCTTGCCTCCCTGTACATTCTTTAATAAAGCCAGATATCGGGCTTCATGAAACTTTTCGACTTTGGCAACCTCAGAAAATATTTTTGAGACCACAGGAAAACCTTCCTTTTGGGCAACGTCGTAGAAATTCTGGTAGAGGGTTGTCCACTCCAAATTTTCCCCTTCAGCCGCTGCCTTCAGATTGGAGGCCGTATCTCCCACCGGTCCTGCCGGATAACTTGCCGTGATCTCAACCTCTCCCCCCTTAAGGAGATTGAAGAAAAGCTTGGCATGCTCCTTCTCATGGTCCGCTGTTTCAAGGAAAATAGCAGAGATCTGCTCGTACCCCTCTTTTCTGGCAGCGCTCGCAAAGTAAGTGTAACGGTTTCTGGCCTGAGATTCGCCTGCGAAAGCGGCCAACAGGTTCTTTTCGGTCTGACTTCCTTTGAATTCCATTGTCTTTCCTCCTTTCACTTTTGACATACGGCGCTAAGATTTTGGTAATGCCTCAGAAGATGTGAAAAAATTGGCCCACTGTGCCTCAGCCCAAAGGGTTGGAGGTCTTGTAAAATCTTTGGTATCGTTCAAAAGGTGAGGCATCATATTATTTCGACCGACTGGATCTGAATGGTGAAATAACCTTTGATGCCTAATTTTTCTTTCCAATATTGTTCCCATTTATCTCTTGCATATTGTCTGATCAGGATCATTTTGGAAAGATTGGTTACTGCCTGGTCCGACCATCCCCATGCGATTTTCTTGAGACGACGGCCAATCTCTCTAAAAACTCGTTCCAGCAATGAGGTCGTCTTAGGGGCAATCACACCCGTCTTAAGCCAAAGCTCGATATGGGTAAATAAGCGATGCGAAAGGTTTTCAAGATAG
>JAGXTA010000071.1 GCA_018333535.1 Deltaproteobacteria bacterium
ATCTTCGGTGAAATGTTCTCCGCTCCACCGGAAACCCAGTACGAATACGTTGTGGCTATTATCGATGTCAAAGAACAAAAGCTAAAGCTCTTTCTGGATACGATCCAGGTCGAAGAATACAAGTATCAAATGCGATGAGCTATTCGATTTGCGTCACGGCATCGTTGGGTACATAATTTCAAAGTTGTGTGTCCACGATGTCGTGACCATTATTTCTGTCTACGATGTCTTGAACGTTGTCATTTAACCATTAGATTCTTACACATTAAAGTCTGAGAATTTATCTCTAACACTTGAAAACAAATGGTGTCATGCTGAACTTGGTTCAGCATCTCGTTTTGTCCAAAGGGTGAGATCCTGAAACGAGTTCAGGATGACAAGTCTGTAAAATTTCAAATATTTTTGGTTAGCAATTTATTCCTCTTTGCTATCCGCATATTCGGTGATCTCACCCAGATAATTACGCAGAAAGAACGTCTGCCCCTGCCTCCTCACATCGTCGGGGAGGACGGCGACCTTTCCTTTTCCTCCCGGCAAATCGATGACATAGGAAGGCGTTGCCATACCTGAGGTGTGCCCTCTTAATTGCTCCACGATATCTAACCCTTTCTGAACGGAGGTGCGAAAATGGCCTGTTCCTTTTACCAGATCCATCTGATGGATGTAATAAGGACGAACCCTGATGGTCAGGAGTTTCTGCATCAATCGTTTCATCACTCCCGGATCATCATTGACCCCTCTGAGCAGGACGGTCTGATTTCCGAGCGGGATGCCCGCATCCGCCAGCAGGGCGCAGGCGTTCGCCGATAGAGGTGTGATTTCTATGGGGTGGTTGAACTGGGTGTTCAAATAGAGGGGATGATATTGTTTCAATATCCGGCAGAGCCGGAAGGTGATTCTCTCCGGCAATGTGACCGGGGCGCGGGTATGAATCCTCACGACCTCCAGATGAGGGATTTTGCGGACCCTGATGAGAATCTTTTCCAGCTCATCGTCAGTAAGCAGCAGGGGATCACCGCCTGAGAGGATGACCTCCCGAATGGCAGGGCTCCTTTTGATATATTCCAGGCCGGGTTCCAATGAGTTCTGATTGATCAAACCCCCTTCTCCTCCCATTCTGTTTTTTCTTGTGCAGAACCGACACAGGGTCGGGCACACGGATGAGACCAGCAGGACGACACGGTCAGGATAACGGTGGATGAGTCCTGGTACGCAGGTCAGGTTTTCTTCGTTGAGTGGATCGATGGAGAGATCATCCTGTTCCAGTTCACGCCGGTCAGGGATGGACTGCCGCCAGATCGGATCGTCTTTCTCCCGGATGAGGTTTAAATAGGTGCGGGTGATCCGGAGGGGATAGCGGCTGATGACGGGTTGAAGCGATTCGATGTCGATGGGAAGAAAACGGGCCAGCTCATCGAGAGAGGTAATGCTTTCTGAGAGAGTCTTTTTCCAGCGTTCCATATCAATAAAGACTTCCTGTTGAATTTTACCTTTTTCATGGATAGAATGCAAAAACGGAGGCAATAGAGTCAGGAATATGGTAAGATATCCAGGATGCCTATGAATATCCGGGGAGGAAAAAGCCGAATCGTCATCACCTGTGCCAAAGGGATCGTCCCTTTTCTGAAGGAAGAACTCTGTTTACTCGAATGTCCGATCCTCTCCGAAGGGGTTGCCAGTGTTGAAACCGAAGGGACAATGGATGATGCCATGAGATTGAACCTTTTTACCCGGACAGGACATCGGATTCTTTTCTTCCTGGAACGATTTAAGGCAAGGCACCCGGATGAACTGTATCAAGTCATATCCGGAATGAAATGGGAGGAGTTGATCCCTGAAGACGGTTACCTCTGTGTGACTTCGACTGTGAACAACCCCACTATTAAAGATACACGGTTTGCCAATGTTAAATGCAAGGACGCCATTGTGGACCGGATCAAGAGAACCTACGGCAGACGGCCGGATTCGGGTTCGGAAAGGGATCGAACGGTCATTCATCTCTTCTGGAAGGATGAGATGGGCTCTCTCTTTATCGATACCTCCGGTCAACCTCTTTCAAGGAGGGGGTATCGGAAGATTCCCCTGAGGGCGCCCATGCAGGAAACACTGGCCGCAGGGGTGATCCTGGCCACCGGCTGGAGGGGAAACAACAACTTTATCAATCCCATGTGCGGGAGCGGGACGCTTGCCATCGAGGCGGCGTTGATTGGCCTTGGGAGACCGCCCGGCCTATTGAGAAGTAATTATGGTTTTATGCACCTGAAGGGATTTGATGAATCATCCTGGAGGGAGATACGGCGTAAGGCAAGGGCAACGGCAAGGGATTGGATGGATGGGAAGATCATTGCCACAGATATCAGCGCGGAGGCCGTCCAGGGTGCAAAGAAGAATGCGCAGACTGCAGGAGTGGAACGGTGGATCGACTTCGGGATCTGTCCCTATGGAGAGACCCCTGTCCCCAACGGGGAGGGCGTTGTGATGCTCAACCCAGAATACGGGGAGCGGATGGGAGAGAGGGATGCCCTGGGGGAGATTTATAAAGGGATCGGAGATTTTTTTAAGAAGCGGTGCCAGGGATACCATGGCTATATCTTTACCGGCAACTTCGACCTGGCCAAACGGGTCGGATTGAGGACAAAGAAAAGAATTCCCTTTTACAACTCCAATATCGAATGCAGGCTATTGGAGTATGATCTCTATGAAGGAAGCCAGAAAAAGAACATTGGAAAATTAGCATTCCAAAGTTAGCATTGTGGAATCTCCTTTTGAAATGCTAAATGCTAACTTTGCAATTTGCAATGGTTTTTGAGACGAAATGAAACCTCGATCCGATATCTCCCCAATCTATTTCCTATACGGTCCCGAGGACTACCTGATCGAAGAGGAGATCGGGAGATTACTGAATCAGGCCCTCTCCCCCAAAGAGAGGGGATTCAATCTCCATCTCTTCAATGGAGAAGAGCACAGCGGACAGGAGATCGTCGATACAGCCCAGACCCTTCCGATGTTTTCTCAATATCGGTTTGTCCTCATCAGGGGAGCAGACCAGTTCGATGAAGAGAATGTCGAGACATTGCTTGCCTATATCCGGAATCCTTCTCCCTCCACCTGTTTTGTGATGTGTGGCCAGACTCTTGGGCCATGGAAAAAATACCAGAAAGAGATGGAGAAGATCGGGAAGGTAATTGAACATCCCCGGTTGAAAGGGAAAGGGCTTGTCTCCTGGATCAGAAGGAGGATGGAAGAGAAAGGAAAAATCATCTCCGAAGAGGCAGCTGGCTATCTCATCGAGGTTGTTGGAGATCACCTCCAGGATCTCGATAACGGGTTGGAGAAAGTCTTTTTAAGCGTCGGAAACAAGAAGAAGATCGAGCTTTCTGATGTGGAGGGGATCACTTCGGAGGTAAAGGTCAGTACGGTTTTTGATTTAACCGACGCCATCGGCCAGCAGAATCTAAAAAAGGCGCTCACCATCCTGGAGAAGGCATTGGAATCGAAGGCCATTCCCTTTAAGAAAGAAGAGCCGGCCCCAAAGAGAAAGGACGATCCTGTTCCCCTTCTCGTGGGCATGATGTCAAAGCACTACTGGAATATCTGGAGGGTAAAGGAGATGGCCTCCAGCCGAAAAAACCTTGAGGAGATGGCAAAAGCGCTCCGGATGCAAGCATGGAATGTTAGGAAACTGATAGATCAGGGGAGGAGCTTCTCTGTGGCCTCTTTACGTGAAGGTGTCCTGAAGTGTCACCAGACGGATTTAGCCGTTAAAAAGGGGAGGGGGCCGAAAAATCTTCTGGTGGAGAAGCTAGTCATCGACCTCTGCCAGCCTAAAACGAAACGGGCTTCGTAACCTTAACCGTACCCACAAACTATTTTTATTGTTCGTAAGTGGCCTAACGGCCAGGGGTGATTATGCAGCAGGTTTCAGACTATTGACAGCCTGGGTCAGCCGAGAGATCTTTCTTGCAGAGGTGTTTTTTTGAAAGATGCCCTTTGAACATCCTTTCTGAATGATAGGGATCACATTTAATAGGGCTTTCCTGGCAGCCTCAACATCCTTTTCTTCAATCGCTTCCCGCACTTTCTTCACTGAACTCTTTACCGTCGATTCGAAATGGAGGCTTCGAACCCTCCTCTTCTCATTCTGTTTTGCTCTTTTAATCGCTGATTGATGAGTAGCCAAAATTGAATCTCCTTTCTTCCCATCGCCCCTTCCCCTCTCCCCGTCGGGGAGAGGGGAAGGGTGAGGGAACATTGATTTTTCTAACATTTTAGGATAGCGTGTGTCAAGTGCCTTAGATGCCGTATGTCACGAATGATAACGAGTTAGGGGTTATTCGTGACATACGCTATCATTCGAATAATTCGTGTTCTTTATGATGACTGAGAACAAGAAAATCACCAAAGCGGCTTCCACCATTGGGATGGGGACCCTCCTCAGCCGTATCCTGGGATTTTTTAGAGATATGGTCATCGCCCATTTCTTTGGGGCAGGGATGTCGGCGGATGCCTTCTTTGTGGCCTTCCGAATCCCCAATCTCTGGAGACGGCTGGTGGGAGAAGGCTCTCTGACCATCTCCTTCATCCCGGTTTACACCGAATACCTTCATCAACGATCAGAAGAAGAAACGAGAGAAGTGACCCATATTGCTTTTACCCTGATGGGGTTGGTGTTGCTGATGATTACAGTGTTTGGAATCCTCTTCTCTCCGGTGATCATCCAGATCATCGCCCCTGGGTTTGCTAAAATCCCGGAAAAGTTCCATTTGACCGTCACACTCAACCAGATCATCTTTCCCTATCTTTTTTTCATGGGGCTCTTTGCCCTCTGCATGGGAATTCTAAACTCTTATCGACACTTTTTCGCTCCAGCCATCGCTCCCATCTTCCTCAACATCTCCATCATCCTTTCCGTCTTTTTCTTCTTTGACTCCTTTCAAAAACCGGTCATGACACTTGCTGTCGGTGTCCTTGCCGGGGGGGTCATTCAATTGCTCTTCCAGATTCCCTTTTTATGGCAGAAAGGGATCACCTTACGGTTTAATTTTAATTTCGGGCATCCTGCCATCAAACGGATCGGCGGCCTGATGGTGCCGGGCCTGATCGGAACAGCAGTCTATCAACTCAATGTCTTCATCGATACGATCTTCGCCTCTTTTCTTCCCGGAGGGAGCGTTTCTTATCTCTTCTTTGCGGACCGGTTGTTAGAATTTCCATTGGGAATATTTGCCATCGCCATCGGGATGGCTTCCCTGCCAAGCCTTTCCGGCCTCGCCTCTCAGGGGAAGATGGAGGAGATGAAGAATACGCTCTTTTTCACCTTCCGCCTCACATCTTTTATCAGCATTCCTGCTATGGTGGGGCTGATCGCCTTAAAGACGCCCATTATCAACCTTCTCTTTCAGAGGGGCCTCTTCGACTACCAGGCCACAGTGATGACCGCAAAGGCCCTCCTCTGCTATTCGGTCGGCCTGTGGGCCATTGCAGGGGTGAGGACCCTTGTGCCTGCCTTTTATGCGCTTCAGGATAGCTGGACGCCTCTTAAGATTGCAATCATCTGCCTTGTAGCCAATGTCGTTCTCAATGCCGTTTTCATCTTCTTCACCCCCTTGAAACATGCCGGCCTTGCTCTTGCCACCAGCCTCTCATCGATTCTGAATTTGATCCTTGTGTGCGGGAAGTTGGATTCTAAATTGGGAGGAATGGAGGTAGGCAAAAATGTGAAATCACTCGTCCGGGTGCTGTTTTGCAGCCTTCCCATGGGAATAATCGCCTATTTGATCTGCTCTATGGGGGATTGGTCGACAACGGGTGACACCTTGGAGAAAGCTCTCCTTCTCCTTACGGGGATCGCAGTTGGCCTGGGAGTCTATCTGATTTGCTCCTTCTGGATGAAGAATGAAGAGATTATGTTTCTGATGAAGATGCTCAAATTAAGAAGAAGCCCCCCTGATCAAAAGTAATCCCCATTTTTTCCAAATTTAATTTAGAAAAACCGCTGGATACTCCTTGGGAGAGATCAGGGCTTAATAAATATCTTCTGGAAACAGGAAGATATTGTAAAAAATGAAGTTGCTGTTCTTCTGTATTTCTGTTAGGATATGGCCACTTACACATCAGACATACAACCCAGTATTTACATTTTGCGGCATCAGTGATTTTTATAGGGAGTAATGGGATTTTTGCAAGGGCCTTGATCCAGATGAGAGTCTATTCCATAGTGGGATAGGTTTTTTTCAAGGATAATTTATCATCACTCTTGTCCAAAATAAAATTTTATAGTTGAGCCCTGATTTGGTATAAATATGATTAGCCAAATCAAAAAACCCAAAGGAGAGCTCAACTATGAATCAATTTAGTAGCATATTCAGCTTATCAGTTAAGAGAATATCGGTGAAATAATAAAGATGGAGAAAGGAGGTGATAAGAAGTAGGGTCTGTTCTAAGATAGAGGTGGACTGTTAGCATTTTGATCAATTTGAAATCTAAAAAGAGGAGGTAAAGATTTATGAGAAAATCAATTTTTGTATTAGCGTTGGTAATGGTTTTTACAGTCAGCCTAATAGTAGGGATGGGAACACAGGCAGAATCATCCCCACTCCCCAAAGTCGGAGTGGTAACAACGGGTGGAACAATTGCAATGAAATATGATCCGGCTAAGAAAGGGTTTGTTCCAGCTGTTAGTGGTGAAGATTTGATTGCGATGGCTCCGAAGCTTCGTGAATTAGCAAGGATAGAACTAATCGATATTGCCCGCATACCAAGCAGTTACATGGATCCACCCATGTGGATAAAGGTCTTAAAGTCCGTAGAAAAACTTTTATCAGATACTGAAGTTGCTGGAGCGGTTATTACACATGGGACAGATACATTGGAGGAGACTGCATGGTTTCTGGATTTAACAGTAAAGAGTCCAAAACCAGTGATCTGTATCGGGGCCATGAGGGGGGCAAGTGAAGTCGATTTCGATGGCCCGAGAAATCTTGAGAATGCCGTTCGGATCGCATTATCAAAAGAAGCAATCGGGAAGGGGACAATGCTGGTTTTAAACAATCAGATCAACGCAGCGCGAGAAGTTACCAAAACGCATACGGCCCAGGTGGAGACATTCAAGTCTGGAGAGTTTGGGTTTTTAGGCTACGTGAATGCGGACGGCAAAATTATTTTTAACCGACAATCCACTCGCCGTCAACATTTTGATCCTCCTGAGAAACTGCCACGAGTAGATATTCTCAGTTTTTTCACTGGTGCAGATGGGCGATATATTAAATTTGCAAGCGAGGATGGTGCGGAGGGGATCGTAATCGTAGGCACAGGGTTAGGGCATGTGAATCCCGCAGTTCACGATGCCATTGAAGCTGCCTTAAAGGCAGGCGTTCCCGTTGTCATGAGCACTCGTGTCCACCAGGGACGGGTTCAACCTGTTTACTCTTTTAAGGGGGGTGGTGTTCCATTAAAAGATAAAGGGGTTATTTTGGCCGATGATCTTAATCCCCAAAAAGCCCGCATTCTCCTCATGCTTGCATTAACCAAGACGAAGGACCCAAAGGAAATACAAAAGTACTTTGATAAATAGCTTTTTAAATGGAGGCTCCGGGGGGGCAGGTTTCCCTGGGACCTTGATTCAAACTGTTTGGCTTTTCAATCCATGGGGAATAGATATCGGAGAAGGGATAGGGCTTCATCTATTATTCCAAAGCAAGGGGAGTTTTAGTTTAGCCCTAATTCAAAAACAAGATCCTAAACCATGATGGTCTCGTAAAAAGTCTGAAAAGGCGATTTTCTGTCATTCCTGCGCAAGCAGGAATCCAGTATTTTTATATAGTTAGAATTCTCTGGATTCCCGTTTTCACGGGAATGACGACTTTTTACGATTCCATCAACTATGATAGATTAAAAAAGGGGGGCCTTATGAAAACAACCTGTATGATTATATTTCTTGTCGTGTCTTTTGTCCTGTTTTGTTCAGGAGCAGCCATGAGCCAAAGCGGAAAAACCCACAAACTGGTAGCAACACCCCAAACCGTTCATACCGGTTTTTTTGAAAGCACCATTCCTCCAGTGTTGACTGTCAATTCCGGGGACACCGTTACTTTGAATACGATGATGTTGATGGACAATCAACTTAGATGCGGAATGACTTTTGATGAGTTAGTGGCCCTGAGGCAAGGATATGTTGATCGGAAAGTGCCGCCCCATACCCTCACCGGTCCCATCTTCGTCAATGATGCCGAACCCAGGGATGTCCTGGAAGTTCGAATTAAAAAATTGATCCCGATCAATTGTGGAGTCAATTATCATCTGCCGGGAAAGATGGGGATTGGAGGATTGCCAGAGGATTTCCCGAATGGGCAGATTAAAACGCTCCATTTAGACCGGGTGAAAATGGAAACGACATTCGCTCCTGGAATCGTTATTCCTCTGGCCCCTTTTCTTGGAGTGATGGGGGTTTCGCCAAAGCCAGGGGAAAAGCGGTCGACCACCATCCCGGAATATTTCGGCGGAAATATGGATAATAAGGAACTGGTGGCTGGAACCACGCTTTATCTGCCGGTCCAGGTGAAAGGGGGCCTTTTTTCAACCGGTGATGCCCATGCCGCTCAAGGGGATGGGGAGGTCAACGTTACCGCCATTGAGACTGCCATGGAGGAGGCGGAACTCCAATTCATCGTCCGAAAAGATATGAAACTCGAACGGCCGATGGCCGAAACTCCCACTCACTGGATTGCCATGGGCTTCCATAAAGATCTAAATGAAGCCGTAAAAATTGCATTGCGGGATGCTATTCAATTTTTAGTGAAAACCAAAGGGTTGACCCCTGATGATGCCTATGCCCTGGCCAGCTTAGCTGTTGACCTGAGAGTGACCCAGATTGTGGATGTCAACAAGGGAATCCACGCCATGATCCCCAAGGCCATTTTTAAAAAATAGGTTTGATGAATCGATAAGGTGAGAGAGGGCTACCCAAAACGTAGTCCTCTCTCCAAAAAAATAAAAGATTCATTGTTTGGGTATCGGTTATTGAAGCTTATTTGATGATGCGTGTTTGATATTTGGAATTTTGTAAGATTATTTCTTTATCCTTGCCCAGACAAACAATCCCCCTGACAGCCCGATTCCAACCAACTCCAGGCCGATGGTCGGAAAGACCAGCAGAATGGCTGCGGATGCGAAGAGAAGACGATGGAGCCAGTTTAAAGGAGACCAGACATATCCGACCAGGAAAGCAGAGAGACAGGCCACTCCAAGGGCTGTCAATCCGGTTGCCATGAGGATCTCGGAAAGCGTTCCCTGAAGGAGAAGGGCGGGTTGAAAGACAAAAGCAAATGGAATCAGAAACCCTGCGATTCCAAGCTTGAAGGCTTCAATTCCAGTAGCCATCATCTCAGAGCCGGCCAGATTGGCTGCTGCAAAAGCAGTGATGGCATCCGGAGGGGTGAGATCTGATAGCACGGCATAGTAGAAGACGAAGAGGTGTGCCGACAATAAGGCGACATCAAACTTCCCAAGGGCTGAGGCTCCAACGGTGACCGCGATGATATAGGCAGGTGTTGTGGGAATTCCTGTCCCAAGGACGCTGACGACCAGAAAGACGAGGATCATCGCAAAGAGAAGGTTGTTAAAGGAGGCGATCAGAAGGACGCTTCCGAAGGCTAATGCGGCTCCAGTTCGGGTCAGAACTCCAACCACCATTCCGGAGCCTGCGAGGGCTGTGGCAATGATGGCGGCATTGACAGCCGCCTGGAAGAGTGTATCCAGCACTTTCTTCGGGGTTAACCAGGTCCTGCGGTCTAAAAAACTGAGGCCGAAAATGATCAACACCACATAGAAGGCAGATTTGCTAGGAGAATATCCATATCCTAAAAAGGCGACCACCAATATGAACGGAAGGAAATAATAAGCGTGACGAAGCATTGGAAAGATACTGGGCCGCTCTGCCTTTGGAATGCAGGCCATCCCCTGTTTGAGCGAAATGAAATGGACGACGAAGAATAGCCCGAGATAATAAAGCAAAGCAGGGATGGCAGCAGCCTGAATGATCTTAAAATAAGGAATCCCCGTGATTTCAGACATGATGAAGGCGCCTGCGCCCATGATGGGCGGCATGAGCTGCCCCCCTGTGCTTGAAATCGCTTCGATGGCTGCGGCCTGTTTCGGGACAAACTTTCCTTTCTTCATTAGTGGAATTGTAAAACTTCCGGTGGCATAAACATTGGCCACCGTGCTCCCGCTTACCGTTCCATAAAGACTACTGGAGATAACGGCAATTTTCGCCGGTCCACCCTTTGCCCACCCTGCAGCCCATACCGCAAAGTCGATAAGAAAGTTTCCAACGCCTGCACTTATCATGATCCCGGCAAAAAGGATGTAGATAAATAGAATGTTGGATGAAATGCCTATAAGAAATCCAAAGATCCCTTCGTCTCCTGCCAGGAATAGAACCTCAACCATACGAGGGAAAGAATAACCTTTAAACTTCATCAATCCAGGCCAGTAAGGAGCAGTGGCTAAATAGAAGAGCGCGATGGCAATGGTGAGCGCCATCCAGCGGGAAAGGGCCCTGCGGGCTGCTTCCACCACCAGAAGGACCAGAGTGGTGCCTAAAATCATCTCCATGGGCAGGACCTCGTCCATCCCCACCATCCTGAAATTTAGACGTTCGGCATTCCACACGATATAAGCGGGTCCTGCGAAACAGAGGAGGGAGGCAATGGCATCCAAAAGACTGGGGCGGTTTTTGGGAGAATTCTTCGTGGCAGGGAAAAGAATGTAGATCAGGGGAAGAAGAAAAAGGAGGTGAAGCCCTCGTTGGGTCCGGGGTTCAAAGGTGCCGAATCCTGAGGTGTAGAGATGGAGCAGGGCGGCGCTCACTCCGTAGATCAGGATTGTTACCTTTAGCCATCCCGTTAATGTGCGCATGATCTATTTCGAATAAGAACGCCCGCACCGATCCCCAGAAGGATAGGGCGGGCGCAGGTTCCAAACCAAGAAGATGGGGGTTATTTCAGAACCCCTTTTTCCTTAAAGTATTTTTCCGCACCCGGGTGAAGAGGAATCAAGCCCAATCCTGTGACGGCATCTTTCAGTTGGTAAGGAACGAGGGAGCCATGGATCTTGCGGAACTGGTCAAGGTTTTCATGGATCGCTTTGGCCATCCGGTAAGCCGCATCGTCAGCCACATTCTTATTGACCAGGATAACACTTCCGGCAATGGCGGTTGTCACATCCTCATTGGCGTTGGCGGCCCTGGGATAGGTTCCTGCCAAAATATTTCCTGATTCGATGCCATACTGTTTAAGGCTCTGCAAGACCTCCGGCGAGAAATGGATCAGCCTCAGGGAGCGGCCGATGGAAGCCTCGGTCACAGCGGCTCCGGGAGTAGCCAGGAAGGTGAAGACGGAGTCGACGTTTCTATCTTTAAACTGGCTTGCCTGTTCGGCATAGGAGCCCCTGAAGAACTTAAAACCTGCGGCTTCGAGTTCTTTGTAATCCGTCTTATAGGCGGCAAGGACTTTTCGGAAAACCCATTCATCCGATGTTCCTGCGGGTGAAATGGCCATGCGAAGACCTTTCTTCTGTTTAAAAACTTCATCCATGGCTTTGATGGGAGAATCGGCCGCCACATAGAAATGGAAGAAGTTGAGACTCATCCCACCCGCAATGGCGCGAAGGTTCGAATGTTTCTTATCATAAGGATCCTCCCCGTTCCAGGCCGCCACATTCAAAAAAGGAAGACCCCATCCCAGATCACAATCTCCCTTGTCGACCAGCCTTGGGTTAACGGTGCCGCCTCCCGGGATAACTTTAACGGTAATTCCCCCAGATTTTTCATTGATGATGTTAGAGATACCCCCGGCGATAGTATACCATCCGCCACCGACGCCGCCTGCTGTCCAGGTCAGGGTTTGAGCGTGAACCAAAGCAATACCCAAGATCAATGATGAGAGGATCGTTAAAAATAATATTTTCTTCATCTACCATCCCTCCTTCTTTAAATTTGGATACCTTATAATTGATGAAAGAAAAAAAGTAAAGAAAAAAATATCTCCTACCGTAATCACTAGGTTACGAGGGTAATATCATTTCATTGATAGGTCGAGTCGATAGGCGGGGCCTGCTGCAGGTCTAACCCCGCTTTCAACATAGGCGGGACAAGAATGTCCCGCCTATCGGGGTGTAATTAAATTTTATCAGAAATTATGTGACCCCCATAACTGAGGCATTGCCACCTACCCTACAGGACGGCAACCTTTTTATGGAAGGCCATTTTATGTTATGTAATATCCAATCCTAAGGCCGTTGGCCGTTCCTTCAGGAGGTTTTTTGATCGGCATCATCCTGTTAGACACCCGTTTTCCGAGGCTTTTGGGGGATATAGGAAACCCGAAAACCTTTCCTTTTCCGGTGCTCTATGAAAAGGTTGATGGGGCCCTTCCGTCCCGAGTGGTCAGGGAGAGGGATGCTTCGCTCCTCATTCCTTTCATTGAGGCAGCAAAAACCCTGGAGAGGCGGGGGGCGATGGCGATCACCACAAGTTGCGGATTCCTTGCGGTCTGGCAGAAGGAGATGGCCTCCGCTGTCGAGGTTCCACTTTTTACTTCCAGCCTCATTCAGATTCCCTGGGCATACGGATTAATGGGAAGGCGAGGGCGGATCGGTGTGCTCACGGCTGACAAGAACTCATTGACGATCGACCATCTCAAAGGTGTTGGCGCTGAAGAAATCCCATCCGTGATTCGCGGGATGAAGCCGGATAGTGAATTCCACCGAATCTATGTGAGAAATATTCCTGATCTGAATTATCAAAAAATTGAAAAGGAAGTGATTGCCGAAGCTTCTGCCCTGGTTGAAGATCACCCTGATATTTCTGCTGTTGTTCTTGAATGCACCAATATGGCTGTTTTTAGAAAAGCATTGAGAGAGTCTACAAAAATACCTGTATTCGATATTCTCACACTCATCCATTACATCCATTCGAGCTTAAAGTGAGAAGCTGTGAAAAAATTGGTGTCCTGTGGCTCGGCCCACAGGGTGGGGCGTCTTGTCGAAGCTTTAGAAGGCGGGTCATTAGATGTTATGGGTAACTTTTTTTTCAGTAAGATAGCGGTATGACCCAGGTTTAGGCAACATAGTTTAATGTTAGAGGTTCCGCCCTAAAGCTTCTCCAATCCACTCAACCCTGTGGGCCGGAACGATGCCGATCCTGGGAATATAATTTTTTCACACCATCTGAGGGTTTAAATTGGAACAGGTTGCAGATGTAGTCATCATCGGAGGGGGTGTCATCGGTTTGAGCATCGCCTACCATCTGGGTCAAAGGAAGGCGGGGAGGATCGTCCTTCTGGAGAAGGGGCAATTAGGCGAAGGCTCAACAAGCCGATGCGTGGGCGGGATAAGATCACAGTTTTCGACAGAGATCAACATCCGTTTTTCCCTCGAGTCGATGAAGACCTTCGAACGCTTTGAAGAGGAGTTCGGGATCAATCCTGAATTCAGAAAGATCGGCTACCTCTTCCTGGCAACGACGACATCGGAGATGGAGGTCTTTAAAGAGAATATAAAACTCCAGAAGGGGTTTCATGTCCCGGTTGAATGGATGGATGCGGATGCGATCCGAAAGCAATGGCCCTATCTGAAGATGGACGACATCCTTGGCGGGACCTTCTGCGCCCGGGATGGATATGCAGGTCCGAGTGAAGTCCTCTCCGGATTTGTCGGCGGTGCGAAAAGGGCAGGGGTGAAGATTTATGAGGGGACAGAGGCAAAAGAAATATTGGTTGATCAGGGCAGGGTAATGGGTGTCAGGACGAGCGAAGCGGAGATCTCCAGCCCTGTGGTGGTCAATGCCGGAGGACCTTATGCCTCTCTCATCGGGGAGATGGCAGGCCTGCGCGTTCCCGTCAAACCATTGAGGCGACAGGTCTTTGTGACGGCTCCATTCCATCTCACTAATAGGATTTTTCCGCTCACCATCGATTTTCACAGGGGATGGTATTTTCGCCAGGAGGTGGATGGACTGCTTCTCTCCGGCCCACTCGATAAGGAGCCGAGTTTTAATACAAGCAGCGACTATGAGGCCATGGTTGAGGCTTCGGAGAATGCGATCTATCGCGTCCCCGCATTAGAGAAGGCCCGAATTGCACGGGGGTGGGCAGGGCTTTATGAGATCTCGCCGGATAACCATGCCATTTTAGGAAAAGTTCCCTGTTTAGAAGGGTTCATTTTGGCCAATGGTTTTAGCGGCCACGGGTTTCAGCACAGCCCTGCTGTAGGCAAGGTGATTTCGGAACTGATTATTGAAGGGAAGGCAACCACGATCGACATCTCCTCGCTTTCCATCGACCGCTTCGAGAGAGGCAACCTGATCCTCGAACCAATGACTGCCTTCAAAGAGTGACTTTTATCCCCTAACCGTCCTTTACGAAAATGCTGCAGAATGGACTGCCATGTCCTTGCATGCCGAAGGCATGGGCGGAAAACTTCACTTTAACGACTTAAATTTGTTCAGAAATATGGCGTGCCTGTATAAAAAGTGTTCACTTTTGGAGATTTTATTGAGGGGTTAAGTATGTCTCTTTTATGGATTTTTAAAATAATATTAGCAACTTATGTTGATGTCATTAAATATGGTATAAATTTTGCTTAACATTTCTCTTGACAAAAGAGAGATAAGAGGCTAATTTTAAACAAAAATTTACTTTCCCCAATCCAGAATGAAAGAACCCCAATAGAAATACCGGTGGGACATTGTTTCTAACGGGGCAAAGAAAGTCAAGTAAGGAGGTCGATATGAAGAGGCTGATGGGGTTCCATCTGATCATTGCGTTGGTTCTCTCCCTCTGTTTTGCCTTATCCATTATGGCTCAGGAGAAGAAAGAGACAGAAGGGGTTTATACCATCAAGAAAGGCGATACGCTCTGGGACATATCGGAAAAATTTTTGAAAGATCCATTTCTCTGGCCGAAATTGTGGCAGAGAAACCCTTATATCACCAATCCCCACTGGATCTATCCTGGAAACCCCGTTCGTCTCTCTGCCTTTGAGGAGGCGAAGAAGGTAGAACCCCCAAAGGCGGTTGAGGAAAAGCCCAGGGAGGTAAAAGAAGTCAAACCAGAGGTGGCGGAGGTCAAGGAGGTAAAGGAGGTAAAGAAGGTGGAGCCTCCTCCGGTTGTGGAGAAGAAGCCAGAGGTGGTTGCAGAAAAAAAACCGGCTGAGGAGAAGAGGGTTATTCCAGAGATTCGTTCCGCAGGATTTATCGGAGGCTTCGACCATAAGGGAATTGGCATTGTCCTTGACAACAAGGAAGGTAAGAACCTGATGGCGGAGGGCGATGTTCTTTACCTGTCCTTTAAGACGGCAGAAACGATTTTGATTGGGAATAAGTATACGATCTTTCGGGGTTCGGACGTCATTCGTGATCCCGTAACAGAAAAGAAGATAGGCAGAAAGTATAGTATCTCCGGGAATATCGAGATCATCGACCAATCCGGGAATTTTTATACGGCAAGAGTGCTTGAAGCCTTTGACGCGATCTATAAGGGCGATATGATTCAGCCCTACTCAAAAGAGAAGATGGAGATCGAAACGAAGAGATAAGCGGCCTGCGGGATTTCCATTATATTTTAAAGCTTTGGAGATGGTTGAACATCTCCAAAGCTTTTTTTGTCATCCGATTTCCCTGAGATTTCTGAAAAAGTCAAGAAATCTCTGATTTTCAGATACTTCTCCCTATTGTAGAAATAGGTTTTATGATGGCCGAAGATCTCTTTTACTGGCTGGCCTTGAATTTCGTTCCGGGAGTCGGCAGTATTTTCATCAAAAGACTCCTGGATCGGTTTCAGACTCCGGAAGCCGTCTTTCAGGTTGCGATGAAGGAATTGCTTGAGGTCGAAGGCCTGGGAATAAAGGTGGCCAGTGAAATTAGAAAGGGACCTTCCGACGAAGCAGTTAAGAAGGAGTTAACTTTAATTGAAAAATCGGGAGCAAGGATCATCACGTTAAAAGATGAAGATTATCCTCCGCGCCTCAGGGATATCTATGATCCGCCCGCTTTGCTCTATCTGAAGGGAGAGTTAAAGAAGCAGGATGAATTAGCCGTTTCGATTGTGGGTAGCAGAAAGACCACTCCGTATGGAAGGTGGATCACGGAAAAGATCAGCCAGGCTCTTGTCCGCTACGGTGTGACCGTTGTGAGCGGAATGGCAAGAGGGGTCGATTCGGTCGCCCACTGGGGGGCGATTTCAGGAGAAGGAAGAACGCTCGCAGTCCTGGGTTGCGGAGTGGATGTGGTCTATCCTCCTGAAAATCGAAATCTCTTTGCCAAAATCGTTGAACAGGGCGCTGTGCTTTCGGAATTCCCAATGGGTTCTCCTCCGGAGGGAGGACATTTCCCGAAACGGAACCGGATCATCAGCGGACTCTCCATGGGCGTGGTTGTGGTCGAGGCCGGTCCGGACAGCGGGTCCCTGATCACGGCAAACTATGCTCTGGAGCAGGGCAGGGAGGTCTTTGCCATTCCTGGAAATGTGGGAGCAGGCGGTAGCCGTGGGACAAACCGGCTGATTAAGGACGGAGCAAAGCTGGTCGAATCGAGCGAAGATATCCTCGAGGAGATACTGCCCCAGTGGCAAAGAGAGAAGGAGAAGGTTGAGGAGGTTAAACCCCGGGGGCCGGAATTGAGCGAGGAGGAAAAGGTTCTTTATGAGATATTGGGGGAGACCCCTCTCCATATCGATGTCATGATCCGGGAGAGCCGGTTTGATCCCGGGAAAGTGTCGAGCCTTCTTTTAAATTTGGAGTTAAAAGGTTTGATTTCTCAATGGCCCGGAAAATGTTTTACCAGGAAGATGTGAAGGGTGAGAGTGCAGAATGTAGAGTTTTGAGTTAAGAATTATGAGTTGGATAGAAAATAAGAAATGGGAAGTGGGAACTTTAAAATAAAGCATAAGAGAGGATCGTAAAATAAATGACAAAGGGAATGATTGTTGTTGAGTCACCGACCAAGGTTAAGACTCTCCAGAAGTTTTTGGGAGATGACTATATCATTAAGGCTTCCGTTGGCCATGTCAAAGACCTTCCTGAGGGTGAATTGGGGGTGGATATTGAAAAAGATTTTCAGCCCCAATATGTCACCATTCCCGGAAAAAAGAAGGTTCTCGGAGAACTGAAGAAGGCAAGCCAGAAGATTAAGAATATCTATCTCGGTCCGGACCCAGACCGTGAAGGAGAAGCCATTGCCTGGCATATCGCCGAAGAGATCGATGGGAAGGAGAAAAATATCTACAGGGTTCTCTTCAATGAGATCACGAAAAACGCCGTCCTCGATGCCCTCAAACATCCCGTAAAGTTACAGCAATCGAAATTCGAAGCTCAGCAAGCCCGGAGGATTCTGGATCGTCTGGTGGGATATCAGGTCAGCCCCATCCTCTGGGAGAAAGTGCGACGTGGGTTGAGCGCAGGCCGGGTGCAATCCGTTGCTGTTCGAATCATCTGCGAGAGGGAAAGAGAGATTGAGCGTTTCGTCCCTGAAGAATACTGGAGCCTGACCGCCACACTGAAAGGAAAGGAATCTCCCGTCTCCTTCGATGCCAAACTGGTCAAATGGAAGGGGAAGAAGGTCAGCCTGGCCAATGCGTCGGAAGCCGAGGCCATGAAGAAACGGCTCGAATCGGCTTCCTACAGTGTTTCGAAAATAGTTGAGCAGGAGAAGAAGCGGCATCCCCTTCCTCCCTTTATCACCAGCCGTCTCCAGCAGGAAGCCTCACGGAAACTCTCTTTCAGCGCCTATAAAACGATGAGGGTCGCGCAGAAATTATATGAAGGGGTGGACCTGGGTGAAATGGGGACGGTGGGTTTGATCACTTATATGCGGACCGATTCTCCGCGTGTCTCTTCGGAAGCGGTCCATCAGGTCAGGGGGTGGATCAAGAACCGTTTTGGAGAAACCTTTCTTCCTCCCAAACCCAATATCTATAAAGGCCGTAAAAGCGCGCAGGATGCCCACGAAGCCATCCGTCCCACCTCCTTCGATCTGGATCCCGACAGGATGAAGCCCAAACTCGACAAGGACCAATGGGCGCTTTATAAGTTGATCTGGGACCGATTCGTGGCCTCCCAGATGGCTTCAGCGGTTTTTCTCCAGACAACGGTTGAGATCAAAGCGAGCGAAGGGATTTTCACTGCGACGGGGAGCGTGCCTGTCTTTCATGGATTTATGGCCCTTTATGTGGAATCCGAAGACAATCACCTCTCCGCAGCTAAACAGGATGAAGATGAGGAGAAGAAGTTACCCCGCTTATCCGAGGGGGAAGTTCTGGACTTATTGGGCCTCATACACAGGCAACACTTCACCCAGCCTCCTTTCCGTTTCTCTGAGGCCACCCTGATTAAGGAGTTGGAGGAGAAGGGGATAGGAAGGCCTTCCACGTATGCCGCGATTTTGTTCACCATTAAAGGGAAGGGATATGTAGGGATGGAAAAAGGGAAATTTTTCCCCACGGAGCTGGGTTATTTGGTGAACGACCTTCTGGTAGTCAATTTTCCCGATATTCTCAATATCGAGTTCACGGCCCTGATGGAAGAGAACCTGGATAAGATTGAAGAAGGAGAAAAGGGCTGGGTGGAAACGCTTAAAGAATTTTATACCCCTTTCGAGAAGGACCTGGAGATGGCAAAGGCTTCCATGCGGGATGTGAAGAGGGAACAGATTCCCACCGAGGTCCTCTGCGAACAGTGCGGATCGAAGATGGTGAAACGATGGGGGAAGAGGGGTTATTTTTTAGCCTGCTCGACCTATCCTGAATGCCGTTATACCAGAGAGGTGGAGGAAAACGGCGAACCTCAAAAAGTGGAGACCGATGTGAAGTGTGAAAAATGCGGAAGCCCGATGGTGATCAAGAACGGCAAGTTCGGGAGGTTCTTGGCCTGCTCCAACTATCCCGCCTGTAAGTCAACTCAATCTCTCAATACCGGCGTCCATTGTTCCCAGGAGGGATGTGACGGAATGCTGGTTGAACGAAGAACCCGTAAGGGAAGAACCTTCTATAGCTGTGGCAATTATCCCAAATGCACCTTTGCCCTGTGGGATAAACCCATTCCCGAGAAGTGTCCTCAATGCGACGCTCCGTTCCTGATTGAAAAGCAGGGCAAGGAGGGAATCGTGAAGCGATGTCATCGTAAAGAATGCGGATACCGCGCCTCAGAATGAGCGCCCCCGATATCTTCGTCTACCTTCAATCACCTTCTTCTGTGCAAACCGGCGCTGCATCAACTGGAAAGGAAAGTAAACCAGGCGGTTGAGCAGAGTGGAGGGATAATTCCATTGAAATCTTTTCAGAATGGATGAGGGGGAATAAAACTCCCTCCAGGCATTCTTCCACCCCGCCCGGAGTTCCTCTCCGCTCATCTTCTTTGGGAGATAATGAGGAGCGGATTCTTCCGGCCGATCCAGTAACCACCATTCATCTTGAACCAAACGTCCCTCGCTTTTTATCCTCTGGTAAAAGGCCGTCTCCGGATAAGGGGTCAGAAGGGCAAAGACCACAGAGAAGATTTTTGCTTGTATGGCAAAATTCACCGTTTTCTCAAGGGTTGCGGAATCATCTTCATCAAAGCCGAAGATGAAGGAGCCCCAGACGGCAATGCCAAACCGGTGAAGGGTATCGAGGATCTGCCGGTATTCGGCCGGATCATTCTGATATTTTTTTGACTGAATAAGATTCGATTTGGAGAGCGATTCAAAACCGATGAGAAGCCCCATGCACCCACTCCTGGATAGGAGTTCAACATTTTTCACATCCTTCAATCCATGGAGAGAGGCCTGACCGATCCATTTTTTTTTGAGGGGAGTGATTGCCTTCAGAAGCTCTCCGGAGTAAGAAGGGTTACCGATGATATTGTCGTCGTTGAACATGATCAGCCGGTGAGGAAGGCTTTTGATTTCCTCGACAACATCGGAGATCGGTCGGAGCCGGTAGGTATCGCCGAAAAATTTCCTGACCGAGCAGAATTCACAGCGATAAGGACATCCCCTGCTGACCTGAACCACATCGAGTGGAAAGTAGCCCCTTTTGGGAAGAATCTCCCTTCGGGGCCTTGGAATCTTTGAGCAATCGGTGAAATCCTTCTGTTGATAAAAGGGTTGGAGCCCACCGGCTCTGACATCTTCGATGAGACTGGGCCAGATCTCTTCGGCCTCTCCGATGACAATTGCATCGGCATGTGCTTTTGCCTCTTCGGGAAGCGCGGTGGGATGGATCCCTCCTAGCACGACAGGGATTCCCCTCTTACGATAGGCATCTGCAATCCGGTAAGCCCTCAGGGCGGTCTTGGTCAGGACGGTGATTCCAACAAGGTCAACCTCCTTCAATCCTTTTTCAAGATCGATCGGGGTGAGAAGGTCGTCGGTGAAAAAGATTGCTACATCCGGAGGGGTAAGGGCAGCGAGAATGAGAAGGGCAAGATTTGGAACAGGGGCATTCTCTTCTACGGCAGGAGAGATGAGTTCGATCTTCATGGCTAATAATTTTAACACGTCAGGGGATTGAAAATCGAATCCTTTTGCAAATGAAAGAGAAAAGATATAAAATAGTTGCTATGACTCCAAACGAGTGAAAATATTTTGACAAAATCCCCTCTAACTCCCCTTTGCCAAAGGGGAGGACTTATTATTACCTAAATTGAGCGATTTATTATCCTAAATGTAGCCGCAACCTTTAGGTTGCGTGATTTTGTCGGAAACGATTTCTCACCAAAGGGGTGAGAGGAAACCGCAGGCTAAAGCCTGCGACTACAGGTTCCTTTCAAAAGAATCGCTCAATTTAGGTATTATCCCCCTTTGGAAAAGGGGGAATAAGGGGGATTTTAATATAGGGTTTAACAAACCTTTAAATAGTCTCGCTATCATGTTTGCAGCTCAATCAAGCAATAATTTTTCACTCAATTGGGGTATGAAGCCTATCATCGTCATCGGAGGTGGATTGGCGGGTTGCGAAGCGGTATGGCAGATCGCAAGAAGGGGAGGAAAGGTCCTCCTCTTCGAAATGAAACCGAAGGTCTTTTCCTCGGCCCATCGTTCTCCCTTTCTTGCCGAACTGGTCTGCAGCAATTCACTAAAATCGGAGTCCCCGGAAAACGCCTCCGGCGTTTTAAAGGAGGAATTGTTACGGCTTGATTCCCTCATCCTGAAGGTGGCAAGAGAGACAAGGGTTCCGGCAGGGGAATCTCTGGCCGTGGATCGAGAACTCTTTTCAAAGAGGGTCACCGAGATCCTGGAGGGACTGGAGGGAGTGGAGATCATCCGGAAGGAGGTCAACGCCATTCCCCGGGACGGAATCTCCATCATTGCCACCGGTCCCCTCACTTCTGAGGCATTAAGCGACGAGATCCGGAAATTGACCGGAGCAGAACATCTTTTTTTCTATGATGCCATATCGCCGATCGTCAATACGGAATCGATCGATTTTAACAAAACCTTTAAGGCCTCCCGATATGGGAAAGGAGGCGCTGACTATCTCAACTGCCCATTGGACAAAGAGGAATATTACGGGTTCGTTGAGGCGCTCAGTCAGGCGGAGAAGATTCCCCTGAAAGATTTTGAGAAGAGATACCTCTTTGAGGGCTGTTTGCCCGTAGAGGAACTGGCGGGTCGTGGAAAAGATACGCTGGCCTTTGGTCCGCTACGGCCTGTGGGCTTGATCGATCCAAAGACGAAAAGGCAGCCTTTTGCCGTTGTTCAACTGAGGCAGGAGAATGAGTTTGCCACCCTTTTCAATCTGGTGGGGTTTCAAACCCGGCTGCAGCAAGGAGAGCAGGGGAGGGTCTTCCGGATGATTCCGGGGCTGGAGAAAGCTGAATTTGTTCGCTGGGGATCGGTCCATCGCAACACCTTTATCGATTCCCCTCGAATCTTAATGCCCTCTCTCCAGTTGAAAGACCGGCCTTACCTCTTCTTTGCCGGTCAGATCACAGGCGTGGAAGGATATGTGGAGTCCATTGCCATGGGGCTTCTGGCCGGGATCAATGGTTTTTTCTATCAGATGGGAAAGACCCCAGTTGTTCCTCCGCCCACGACAGCGATCGGGGCGCTGGTCAACCATATCATTCGCTCTCCTGTTGTTCCTTTTCAGCCCATGAACATCAATTTTGGCCTCTTTCCTCCCTTAGAGGAAAAGGTCAAGAGCAGGGAAAGGAAACCCCGCATCAGGGAACGGGCATTGAAGGATCTGGAAGAGTGGAAAGAGAAAAACCAAATTTATTAAGAGTCTCAAAATTGAATTGACATGTTTCACAAAATCTCCCCTTGCCCCTCTTTGCCAAAGAGGGGTATTTCCCTCCCTTTGGTATCTTTTCCCTGCCGAAAGCAGGCAAAGGGAGGTGTGGAGGGATTTTATAAAAGAATGCAGTTATTATTATGAAACTGTTACTAAGGGGAGGACCGGATGGAGCGGCAGGCGGGTGAAGATCGAAAAGCGCAGAAATGTTTCAGGTGCGGGAAAGAGCTCCCGCCGGGAAGCCTCGCCTACGTGACTCAGATCAGGATTTTTGCAGGATTTGACGGCATCCTTCTCGAGCCGGAAGAAGGGGTTGATCGGCAGTTGAAACAGCTCCTGAAGCAGGTTGAGCAGGCGAATCCGGAGGACCTGGAGAAGGAGGTCTACCAGGAGTTTAACCTGATTCTCTGCAAAAGTTGCCGGGACCGTTTGGTGGATGAGATCGAACACCCCTGGGGAAATCCGAGTCGATTTGTCCATTGAAAAAGATTTCTAATAAAATATAGAAATCTTTGATTACACCGATTAGGAACAGATTACAAAGATTAGAAATGCATTGAAAAGTAAACAAAAATCTGTGTAATCCTTTTTTGAAATCTATGAAATCAAGAGAGCGTATGGTGGTTTTTTAGAGCTCTCAAAAAATAACTTGACAACGCTTCGTCTTTCTGCTTAAATCGCTTCAACTGAATCAATTGAAGTGAAAGAATGAATAAGAAAATCCTCTCCCTGAAGAAACTCACACACGACCTGTTCAAGAACGGCAAAAAGGAGATGGCCGGCCGCTCCCGTGGCGCAAGGCTCCGCGAGACGATCGAAAAGATCCTCAGAGAGGGCGGAGAACCCTGCCTCGTCATCGATTTTTCGGGAATGGGTTCCATCGATTTTTCATGGGCGGACGAGGTGGTGGCGAAAATGGTGTCAAGACTCTGGGGCGGTGAATACGGCGAGAAGTTTCTCGTCCTGAAGGGGCTCAACCCCTCCCAGGAGGAGAACATCGGCGTGGCCCTGGAGAGGAAGAAATTAGCAGTCCTCATTACAGGGCCGGGGGGTTGGAGGATCATCGGCTCTCTGAACAATTATCTAACCCAGACCTTGAACCGGGTGATGAATACGAGGCGATTAACCTTAAGGGAATTATCCGAGAAGGAAAAGATCGGAATGAACACGAGTGGCACACGCCTCCTTAACCTCTACAAAAAAAGGCTGGTCTTGAGAATGGAGGGAGGGAACGATTCGAACAAAGATGCAACTCACCGCGGGAGGCAATATGTTTATCAATCCCTTCTTGCATGAGGAGGTTTTGTGGCCGAACTGAGAAAAGATCCCATTACCAGGATGTGGGTGGTCATCACGACCGATCACCCCAAAGGACCCTCCGATTATCTAAATTTTAAACCGCCCTATCAGGTTCAGGAAACCAAGGATCCGTGTCCCTTCTGTCCGGGAAACGAAGGGATGACGCCTCCGGAGACCTTTTCAATCAAACAGGAAAGGGGATGGTCGGTCCGTGTCATCCCCAACAAATTTCCCTTTTTCCGGATCGAGGGAGAATTCGATCGGAGGCCCGATGGGATGTACGATATGATGGAGGCCATCGGCGCCCATGAGATCGTGATCGAAGCTCCCGAACATCATCAGAGCCTTGCTTCCATGGATCCTTCTCAGATCAGGAAGGTTCTTCAGGCCTATCAGTCGAGGCTCATCGATCTGGAGAAAGACCGTCGTTTTGAACAGTTTCTCATTTTAAAGAATTATCCGGGATTATTTAACCGCCATCCCCACTCTCACATCATGGCCATGCCCGTCATCCCCCGGAGGATCGACGAAGAGATCTGGGGAATATTGGATTATTATCAGCGAAAGGAGCGCTGTATCTTTTGCGATATCCTCAAGGAGGAGATATCGGCGAGAAAGAGGGTTATCCTGGAGACTGTCCATTTCCTGGTCTTCTCCCCTTTTGCCTCGCGCTATCCTTTCGAGACCTGGATCGTCCCGAAGGCGCATCGCTCCGATTTTCATCGCCTTCAAGAGGAGGAGATAGAGGATCTCTCCGTGGTGATCCAGTCCCTGTTTTTGAAGTTTCACGGGTTGCTCTCCAATCCTCCCTACGGTTTGACTTTTCATACCTCACCGGTTCAGGAGCGGTTTCACCGTCCGGAATACCACTGGCATATTGAGACCCGTTTGCGGATTGGACTGCGAGAGGGTTTTGAATGGGGGACAGGATTTTTCGTCAACCCCACTCCTCCGGAAGATGCGGCAGCCTATCTGAGGGAGGTGGGTGGTTAGGGTCTGCGCATGAATAATATGAACAACCAACCCGTTCACCCTGAGCCTGTCGAAGGGTGCCGTTCCTCCTTCGAGAGCCTCAGGACGGCGCGTCAAAGAACTCACCACGAACGGTCATTGGCAAATGCACTTGTTCAAGTTATTTGTACGCAGCCACTTAGGAGTTAAAAATTACGAATTGAGAGTTAAGAATTCTGAATGAAAAGAGCCAATCCTTTCCAATGGCAGTCTCAAGATGATCGAAGGAAGAAACGGAAGCGGTTTCTTCTGTTGGGTTTTCTTGGGGTCATCCTCTTATTTTTGATCGGGTATTTCTTCATCCTGTCCTACAGGCCAATTCCCTCCAAAGGCGGTCCCTCCGAACCCATCGGTCCTCCATCAAAAGAAGTTCAACCCTCCGAACCGGTGCATCAAATCATCGAAGGCACGATCAAAGAAAAGAGCACCTTTTCAAAATCGCTGGCCGAGAAGGGTATTTCTCAAATCTGGACTGAACGAATCGTTTCAACATTGAAGCCTTTTCTCGATTTCAAAAAATTGAAGGGTGGACAGTTCCGATTTATCGCTGACGAAACAGGGGAACTGGTAAAGTTTATTTTTGAGGCGGGTCCGATCGAAATCTATGAGATCGAAAAGGGTCCGGAAGGATATATTGCCCGGAGGAAGGAAATTCTTCTTGAAACCTATCTGGTCAAGGTGGAAGGGGTGATCCGGTCCTCTCTCTTTGAGGCCGTGGAGGCCATTGGAGAAAAGGAACATCTGGTGATCTCATTTGCCGAAATCCTCGCCGCAGAGATCGATTTCTATAAAGATGTGAGAGAGGGAGACCGATTTCAAATGGTGGTCGAGAAGGTTTATAAGGAGAAGGAATTTATTCGATACGGTATGATTCATGCGGTGGAGTACCAGAGGGGAGAAAGAGTGATTCAGGGGATTCATTTCCAGGGTGATTTTTACAACGAGAAAGGTTTTGCTTTGAAGAAGGCCTTTTTAAGATCCCCCCTCCGTTTTACCCGCATCAGTTCGAGATTCAGCAAGGCGAGGAAACACCCCATCCTCGGCGGAGTTCTTCCTCATTATGGCGTTGATTATGCCGCGCCTTCGGGAACACCTATATGGGCGGTGGCAGACGGGACGGTGGTCTCCTGCGGGTGGGGAGGAGGATTCGGAAAACAGGTGGTGCTCCGGCACCCGAACGGATATATGACCTACTATGCCCATCTCTCGGGTTACGGTTCCGGAATCAGAAAGGGAGTCCGCGTCAAGCAGAAGCAGGTGATCGGTTATGTGGGATCCACCGGCCTCTCCACGGGCCCTCATCTGGATTACCGGATGGCAAAAGGCGGGCGATTCAGAAATCCACTGAAGGAGAGTTTTCCTGCGGGGTTTCCAATCGAAAAGGGAAAGATGGATGCTTTTCAGAAACGGAGGGATGAGATGTTGGCCTGGCTTCAAGGAACCGTGTCTGATCGGAAGGGGCTGGAATCCCCAAAGAGAGAAGGCGAGGGGGGCGGGTGATGGCTCGCAAGAAGAAGATTCTGATCGTCGATGATGAGAGGGATATTGTGAGGGCATTGACCATCCGGCTCCAGTCGAGCGGATATAATACGGTCGTGGCTTTTGACGGCGCCCAGGGCGTTTTTATGGCCCATAAGGAGCGACCGCACCTGATCATTCTCGATATCCGAATGCCGGCAGGCGACGGATTCAGTGTGGCGGAGAAGTTAAAAGAGTCAAAGCGGATGAGCCTTATTCCCATCATCTTTGTAACGGGAAGTCCGGAGAGGAATGCCGAGGAGAGAGCCCGTGAGCTGGGCGCCCGTTTTTTTATCAAGAAGCCCTATGACCCGGAAGAGTTATTAGATGCTGTTCGAAGAGCGTTGGAGACCAAACCTTCCGGTGGTTGAAAGATGAACAAAGACGATTTCGTCATCCAATCTGAAGTTCGGCGGATGCTCATCCGCACTAACGTCGATTATACAAAGATCGATTTTGGGACCGTGAGGGGAGTGGTTTACCTGCGGGGGTTCTTTAAACTCTCCCGCATTTATACGGATGGGAGTGAAGAGGAGGCGAAGGAATTCATTGCGAAGACCCTCTTCACCTTTGAAAAGAAGATCAGGTCGATTGCCGGGGTTTCAGACGTCGTCTTCCAGTTCATCAATTGGAGGAAGGAGAGAGGAAAGTGGATCCCAATCGAAATAAGGAAGAAGGAAGAGAAGAATGAAGATAAAAAAGCTCCCGGTGTATAGGCGAATCTTAAAGGAAATTGAGAGGGAGGTTCAAGTCCATCCGGACTATGCGGATTTCCATAACCAGATGGGTTTGCTCCTGATGATGGAGGGAGATCAGGAGGGGGCGGAGAGGGAATTCGTCATTGCCCTTCGACTCAACCCCAGGTACCGGGAGGCCGCCCTCCGGTTAGGTTACCTCTATATTGAGATGAGGAGATGGAAAGAGGCTGAAGAAATCTTTCTCTCCGAGGCAAGGAAAAACCCGAAGGAGGGTTTTCTCCAGCATCTTCTGGGAATGATTTATCTTCAAATGGGAAGACAAAGCAAGGCAATCCTGAGAATTCAGAAGGCTTTCCGGGATCATCCTGCCTGTCGAAATTACTACCGGAAGAAGGGGATCTGGAAGAGAGGGAAGATTCACCTTGATGAAAAAACAGGAAAGGGTTTCGGGAAGATGCATCTCCGCCGCCTTTATGCGCAATTTTACAACTTCGTCGGCCTCTATCTTGCCAGGGAAGGGAAACCGGCTCAGGCGATTCGAGAACTGAAGAAGGCGGCAAAACTGATACCGGACGAATTTCAGTTTCATTCCAATCTGGGATCGGTCTATTACCACTATGGAGACTATCGAAGGGCCGTCTGGGAATTTAAAAAAGCGTTAAAGATCGATTCCTGTTACGGATTGGGATATGCCTATCTCAGCTATATCTATGGTTCGACACGGCGGACCCGGGAGGCGCTCCGGCTGATGGAAAAGGCTGTTCGGTTGAATCCCAGGTATGCGGATCTCCATTATAACCTTGCCCTTCTCTACGGCGATCAGGGACGGCATCGAGAGGCGATTTCCGAGCTGAAGAAGGCGATCCGGATCAATCCCAACTATGTCTTTGCCAGGATCAATCTGGGCGTTCTCTATGAAGAGCAGAGAAGATGGAAGGAGGCCAAAAGAGAGTATGAGGAAGTCCTCAGAATCACGCCGGAGGATGACCATGTGCGGAGACAGCTCGAGAGGATTTCGCAAGGATAGAAGGAGGCAAGAATGACCCTTTCTGAAACAGGGAAGACCCCTAAGGTTCAATCAATGTTGGTGATCCATCAGGGCGCCCTGGGCGATTTCATCTTAGCCTTGCCGGCGCTAACAGCCCTTCGAAGGAATTTTCCAAATGCAAAACCGGTTATGATGGGTTACCCCAGAATACTTCAATTGGCAGAAGGGCGTTTCTATGCAGAGGAGATTTATTCCATCGACCAGAAGGGGATGGCCACCTTCTTCGTCCGTGAGGGGGCGCTGGATCGGGCCCTCTCCCAGTTTTTCAGCGGTTTTGGACTCATCGTCGTCTTCGGAAAGGATGGAGAGGGAACGCTCATTGGAAATTTAAAAAGGGTCTGTCAGGGACGGATAATTCACATCAATCCCCTGCCGAATTGGGACGATGGCGTCCATCTGTCCGATCACCTGCTTAGACAGCTGACCCGATATGGAATCCCGCTTTCAGAGGAGAATCCCAGGCTTTACTTAAAAAAGGAGGATCAGGAGTGGGGGAAAATATTCTGGATGGGGAGAGGCATCTCTCCTGAGGAAAGATTAAAAGCCATCATCCTCCATCCTGGAAGCGGGAGCAGAAAAAAGATATGGCCATTGAAACATTTTTTGGATCTTTTTCGTCATCTTCAAACGAAACCCGGCGGGAAGTTCCTTATCGTCCTCGGTCCTGCCGAGGGGCCAGAAGTCCAGCAGGCCTTTGAAGAACTGAACTCGCCCCATCTGATACTAACAAAAGGGCTTTCCCTGGTTCAACTCGCATCCGTGATGGAAGGGTGCCGGCTCTTCATCGGAAACGATTCGGGCATCTCTCACATGGCAGTTGCCCTGGGATTGCCGACATTAGCCATCTTCGGTCCCACCGATTATAGAGTCTGGTCTCCAAAGGGGGAGAAGGTCGAAGTCATTCGAAGAGGGATCCCCTGTTCGCCCTGCGCTGAAGAAAGATTCTTCCTGTGCAAAGATTTTGAGTGCTTGAATCGGATCGAGGTCGGAGATGCTTTAAAGAGATTGAGGAGTATGGGAGTGGAGGTTTAATCCCTGCGAAAGGAGGAAGGCGATGGAAGAGAAGAAAGTGGGACTGGTGATCAAGTTTTTTGGGAAGATCGGCGTGGCCGCTATTCGGCTCTCGGAAGGCTCCTTGAAAGTGGGCGATCAGATCCACATCGTCGGCCATACGACCGACGTCACTCAGACGGTTGATTCGATGCAGATTGAGAACAGCAATGTCCAGGAGGCAGGACCGGGCGCGGACATCGGGATCAGGGTGAAGGATAAGGTCAGGGAGCACGACACCGTCTATAAAGTTGTGTCATAACATTGGATATCAGGATATCAGATGATCAGGTAGCGGGTATCAGGACATCGGGGCATCAGGTTTAAAAATTTGTTGTTTCCTACCTTTCTGATATCCTGATCCCCTGGTATCCTGCCTCCTGTTTCCCCGGTAACCTGATCGCCGATCAAGGTATATTTCTTGCTTCAGGTTCAGGTATTGGCCGATGCGGTTCATTGCTGATTTTCATCTCCATTCGAAATACAGCCGGGCGACAAGCAAGGATATGGAGGTGGAAACGCTTGCACGGTGGGCAAAAAAGAAGGGGATTGCGCTTCTCGGGACAGGAGATTTTACCCATCCCACCTATTTTGCAGAGTTACAGGCCAAACTGGTTCCATCAGGCAATGGGCTTTTTCAGTTGAGGAAGGGAGATGAGGGGGTCCGTTACATTTTGACCGCAGAGGTGAGCAACATCTATTCCCAGGGAGGGAGAGTCAGGCGAATCCATACCCTCATCTTCGCCCCATCTTTTGAGGTGGTGGAAGAGATCAATTCAAAGCTGGGGAAGCTTGGAAAGCTTTCTTCCGATGGAAGGCCCATCTTCGGCTTTACCGCAAAAGAACTGATTAAGATGATCCTCGATATCTCCGAAGACTGCATCATCGTTCCTGCCCATGCCTGGACTCCCTGGTTTTCGATCTTCGGAGCCAATTCCGGGTTCGACTCGATCGAGGAATGCTTTGGTGAAATGTCCCCCCATATCCGGGCCATTGAGACCGGTCTCTCCTCTGACCCCGGGATGAACTGGAGGCTTTCGGCTCTCGATGAGATCGTACTTATTTCCAATTCCGACGCTCACTCGCCGAACCGGTTGGGAAGGGAGGCGAATTGCTTCGATGGCGAGCTCCATTATCAAGAAGTGGTGGATATTCTCCGTAAGAAGAACGGGAATAAATTTCTCTTCACGATTGAATTCTTTCCGGAAGAGGGGAAATATCACTATGATGGCCACCGCCAGTGCGGGGTGATCTTCTCTCCGGCCGAAACCAGGTCGCATCAGTTCCTTTGCCCCCGATGTCAGAAGAAGTTGACCGTTGGGGTGATGCACCGCGTGGAGGATCTTTCCGACCGGCAGGAGGGTTTTATTCCGAAAAATGCCATCCCTTCCATCCATCTCATTCCCCTGGAGGAGGTCATTGCCGGAGGGTTAGGGGTTGGGGTGGGTACGAAGACGGTTAATGCGGAATATGATCGACTGATCGAAAGAGGAGGATCAGAGTTCCATATCCTTCTCGATGCCTCGCCGGATGAGTTGGCCTCCTTTGTTGCTCCAAGGATTTTAGAAGGAATTGTCCGGATGAGACAGGGAAAGGTTTCGATCGTTCCAGGTCATGATGGCGTTTATGGAAAGATCAACCTTTTTCCCGAAAAGAGGGAGGAAGAGGAATTCGAGAAACAACTTAAGTTATTTTGACCAAGGGAAATGGAATCAGGCATTGGGGTCAAATTCCAATGACCAATGAGCCTTTTTCACAAATGCTAAAAATACCCTTCGACAGGCTCAGCCTGCCCGCCGAACAAGGTCTTTGGCAGGCGAGGGTGAACGGAGCTTATATTGAAATCATTTTTTTCCGTTCCGCTGAGATTGTCGAAGCACGAGTCCTTCCTTCGGCTTTGCTCAGGACATTCGGGAAAACCGTTCGCCCTGAGGCTCTCGAAGGGTGAATCCCGCGCAGCGCAGGACTCAGGACAGGCTTGTTGAAACACAGAAAACGACCTTGTACAACAGGCTCGAATAACCGAAAAATATAAGACCGGATACAATAGAGGAGAAGAGAATGGAAAAGGATGTGGAGGAGAGGCTCATTTTAGTCTGTCGGAGCGAGATCAAGATGCTGGAACTGATCTTCGAGGGTTTTCGGACGCTCACCGAGAAGTCGATTAAGGAAGCGGATAATATGAAAGGAGAGGTCCGAGGACATTCAGCAGAGCTGGCCAAATTTGTGATTGAAAAGAGCTCACCCGGCGAGAAGGGAAAGGAATGGGCGAAGCCCTACCTCTCCATGGCCTCCAGTTTTGACCGGATGGGTTACAATATGGAGGGAATGGTGGGCCGGTTGAAGTCCATGGAGAAGGAACACACCTTTTTCAGCGATCGTGCCGTGAAAGAGGTGAATGATATCTTTCAGGAGGCGATGGACCTTCTCGAAAGCCTTCCCGACCTGATCCAGACAAAGAATAAACTGCTTGCACAGCACATCGGAGAGCAGGTAAGATCCATCCTGAAGATTGCCAATGGGTTTTCGGAAGAACACGAGGAGCGTTTGATTCAGGGGGTCTGTATGCCGAAATCTTCTCCCCTCTATCTGGGCCTCATCGAGTCCCTCAAAGGCATCATCGCCCATACGCTGGAGGTGAGTGGCAAAATTGTAACACTCTCGCCCAAATCTTAAATTAAATAAAGACGATAAAAAATTGGATTCCGGATGAGGTGATCAACAGGCTAAAGAAAGGGTTTGGTGTCCCCATTGCCAAATGGATGAAAGGACCCTTGAAGGAATTATTTCAGGAAATGCTTTCTACTGATCGGATCAAACGGGAGGGATTTCTCGATTCAAAATACGTGACCCAACTTCTCAAGGATCATCTTGAGAATAAAAGGGATAACCGAAAGCAACTCTGGACCCTCCTTGTCTGGGAACTTTGGGTTGATCGATATTTATCCTGAATATAGTTCTTCGATCGGGTGCAGAAAGCCTCGATGATTCAAGTGGGAATCTAAGGAAATGAATCTTATTTGGCAAACGATAGCTGTTATTGTTTTCGCGGGAAGTTGTTGGGCATTAGGGGATCTCATCCTAAAATTATTTTTTAGTAGAGACGTCAATTTTCAGACGGTTACTCGATATACTCTCGCTTTTGTCACAGGCAATGTTGCTTTTTCCCATTTCATCACAGGTTTGGGATTTTTAGGATTATTTACATCCGGGGTCCTCTGGACAGTCTTTATTGTATGTTCGGTGCTTATTCTCTGGAGGGTCGGGGTTGAAGTAAAGAGGTCTCTGGGAAGAAAAGATCAGGTCCCTAAGAGTGATTTATTCCCAGCCCCAGACACCCAAAAAGGAAGCAGAGAAAGTCAACTGGCCGCATTCCTTTTAATTGTTATTATAGCCCTATTTTACATTCCTGTAATTCTGCAAGCGGCTGCTCCGCCCTACCTCCGTGATTCTCTGGTCTATCATCTCTTGTGCCCCAAGGCCTATTTAAAAGCAGGCGGTCTGGTTCATATCTCAGGGAATATATACTCGGCCTTCCCAAAGGGGCATGAGGTTTTAATGACCCTCCTTTTAGGTGTAGCAGGAGATCGGGCAGCGCAGGGATTTTCTCTTTTTCAGCAATTGTTTGCAATTAGTGGTGTTTATGGTCTCATTCGAATGAGAATCGGCCCTTGGCCCTCTATGGTTTGCACTATTGGATATGCTACCGTCCCGCCTGTGGTCTATTTTTCAGGGTGTGGTTATGTGGAACCGGCATTTTTGATGACCCTCTGTAGTACTCTTATTGGCCTCGCAATTTTTTTTAAAATTGCTATAGAAAAACCCTCTGCCGAAATATTGCAATTGAAAATCTTTTCCCTTGTCGGATTCATCGCAGGGTGGATGGTTGCTGTTAAGTATACCGGGTTAATCTACCTATGCTTGATTGGGTTAATCTTATTATGGAATCAGAGAAAAAGATCCTATAAAAAAGCCTTAACATACCTTGGGGCTTTCAGCCTTGCTGCCCTTCCAGGTTTTTCCTGGATGATCTGGAATTGGGTAACTCTGGGCAACCCCGTATATCCTATGGCATGGTTCCTTTTCGGAGGGAAGGGTTTGGATGAAGACTTGGCTATTACCTTCTCACTCTATTTCGATACCTATGGGATGGGAAGAGGGTTTTTGGACTATCTTAAATTGCCCTGGAGGCTTGCTTTTTCAGGAAAATTTGACACCATCTTTTTTGACGGCGCTGTAGGACCTTTTTTGATTATTTTTATATTTTTAGCTCTGTTTTCTTTCATTTCAGCCATTCAACGTCCGCCGGAAAAAAACAAGGTCATGGGAGTTGGCTTTATGCTTGTCATGTCCTCTCTTTTTTTTGTGTTTGGAACCCAGCAGGCCAGATTTTGGTTGCCAACACAATTATTAGTCTGTGTCTATGCCTCCCCAATTGTTGGCATGATCGTAGACTGGGCGAAGAATAAGCGATTGATGAAGGCGGGACTCATATTGATAATGGCTTTTTCACTTTCTTGGAATTTATGGTTCTTTGGAAAGCAATTTATTTCGGTCGCTTACTATAAACCAGTATTTGGAATAGAGAAAGAAAGAGACTTTTTGGTCCGAAAAGTGCCTGGTTATTCTGCTCTGGAATTCATCAATCAATCACTTCCACCCAATTCTCAAATCTTTTGTGTTTGGACCGGTGCCTACGGTTATTACCTGGACCGTCTTTACTATACAGATACCTTTGTGGAAGACATCACCTTGAAACGTTTCATTAATGCCTCATCTAACGGAAATGAATTGTCCAGGAAATTAACTTCGGAGGGAGTGACTCATCTCTTTCTCAACCTTCCGCTCTTGAGGAAGAATATGGAGCCAAACCAACAAGGCATCTTTGACGAATTTTTAAGAACAGAAACCCACAATCTTTTTAACTACAGAAATTATTTTGTATTTGAGATTCAAACAAAATAGAAATCATTGGATGGGCATATCAATTCCCTTTTCTCCCAGCGATTTAGGATCCCAGAGAAAGAGATAGATGGAAGCATCCGTCGGAAATTTGTTGAAATTGAGAAAACTTCCATCGAAGTACCCTTTCAAGACAGAGGGAGAATTTTGTTTTAAGTCTTTAGCGATCCATTTTCCTGCAACAATCCATAGTCGACTTCCATCATGAACATATTGAGAACAGCAGGTCTTTGAGCTGAACAGGGTGATATTTTTGTTCTGAAAGACAAATGAAATCTTGTATGCCGTTCTATTTTCGGAGTCCTTCCAAGACTTCGCTACATGGTGGCGATCCTTCGGGTAGACTCCGAAATAATGAAGGATCCCTGGCATATGTGCTTCCGTTTCCGTGAAAACCATATCGCCGTCCCGAAGATGTTCTTTAAGATAGGCGACTAATTCCCTATAATCCTGTTTTTGATAGCGGTAATATAGAGGAAGGATGACCAGATTGGATACAATGAAAAGGATGAGAAAGAGAAATCTTAAACGCAGAGGGTGCTTCATTTTTTGAATGCGACGCTCAATGGCGAGGAGGGATAGAAACAATGCTGCCAAGAAGAGGGGAAGGAAAGTAATGAAATACCTCGAAGTGATAAAATGGGTGATGTGGAACAACTTACAATATAGATAAAGCCCTGCAATGGGAGAAATGAAAATTGTCAAGAAGATGAGGGAATTTTTCCTTTGTTTTGCAAACAAAGGAAAAAGAATCAAAAGGGCAATTGCGGCAAACATTAAAGGTGGAAAGGGAACCCAGTCATGGAAAATTCCGTTAAGAAGAGACCAGAGAGGGCCGGGATCTTCCTGATGGGTAGGGTCCATGATGATTTGACCTTTATAGTTTAATACGACGAACGTGGTCCAGGGGAGGATGAATAATAATGTAAAAGCGTTTTGAATCAAGAAGGAAAAGAAAGGCGGATCCATCCGACGGTCATCCAATTTGTAAAACCAGAGAATTTGAGAAAAGAGGATAAACGGGACAGAACTATAACTGGTATGAAATAGGAGGGCATAGAAAAAAGCCGTAGCTATAAGATATTTCTTCTTTAAGGTCTTAAGATGTTGAATGAAAAAATACAAACTTGCCATCCCAAAAAACATGAGTAGGGCATAGGAACGGCCGTCCTGAGAAAGTGAGATGTGATAAGCCATAAAGGTTAGGGCGACCATGCAAGGAATAGCAATCTGAGGAGAAAAAGACCTTGCGAGAAAATAGATCATTGGAATAGAAAGAGTTCCGGCGGTGAGAGGGATAATCCTGAGATCTCGCTCTGGTTTTTCAAAGGGATAAAAGAGATGGGTCAGAACAAAAAAAAGAGGGGGATGAAGAAAGGTTGGATTCTCTTTGTAAAACTTAATCTGATCCCTGAATCCGTCCCGCGAATCGTTATAAGTATGAACCTCATCCAACCAAAGTGATTTCTGATCCAGATGATAGTACCTTAAGGCAAAGCCTATCAGGAGGCAGAGAATCAGGATAAAAATTTCTTTTCGCTTTGAGTCACCCATAACACTTCATCCTCAGTCCTTCATCCTAAGACCTCAGCCCTTAATCGATCGGCATATCAATGCCCTTTTCGTCAGGTGATTTCGGGTTCCAGAGAAAAAGGTACATCGAGGCATCGCTTGGAAACCTTCTAAAATGGGAAAAGCTTCCATCAAAATATCCTTTCAAGACAACAGGAGAATGTTTTTGAATTTCTTTAGCTGCCTCTTTTCCTACCAGGACCCAAAGCCGTTTCGCATCAGCAGTGTATTGGTCGCAACAATGGTTGGAATTGTAGATCGTAAATCGTCTATCTTGAAAGGAGAGTGGAATCCTAATTTCAAACACCTTGGAATTGATCCAATAGAGGGGATTCTGATAATGTCTCCCTTCCGGGTAGATGCTGAAATAGTGGAGGATGCCCGGGATGTACGTGTTGGATCTCACAAAGATCCTGTCCCCGTCTTGGAGTTGACCGCGGAGGTAAGAAACTACCCGTCTAAAATCCTGTTTCTCAGATTGATAATAGAGGGGAAGGATCAAAAGGTTTGAGGCAATAAGGACAAGCAGAAAGAGAAGTTTTGGATTCAGAAATCGTTTGAGGGGCTTCCATTTTGCCTCCATGGCATCAATAGACATGAGGAGTGCGATGAAGAAGAGAGGGAGAAAATTGATAAAGTACCTCGATGTGATGAACTGGGTGACATGAAATAATCGACAGTAGGCATAGAGCCCTCCAATTGGAGCAATGAACATTGCGAGAAGAATGAACGCGTTTCTTTTTTCGTTAGAAACGAATGGGAAAAAGATGAGAAGGCTGACTGAGATGATGCCTAATACTGAACTCGAGGCCCAATCGTTCAGGACTGCAGAAAGAAGGGTTAAAAAGGGCCCAATCTCCTGAACCGTTAAGGGATCCATAATGGGTTGGCCTTTGTAATTTAAAGCAACAAAGAGCAACCAGGGGGCACAGAAAAGACAGATCATTCCATTTAGGATGAGAAGCGAGCGAAAAGGAGTCAGGAGTCGATTTCCCTCCCTTCGATAAAAGAAAAACAGTTGGGATAGGAGTATGAAGAGGAGTATGCTATAGCTTAAATAAACCAGCAGAGAGAAAGTCAATCCGGTGAAAAAGAGATATTTCTGCTTTGAGCTCTCCAGGTGCTTCATCAAAAAATAGAGACCTACCATTCCCCAAAAGAGAGTGAGAGAATATACCCGACCCTCTTGAGAATAATGGATATGATAAGTCATCAGGGCCAATGCGAAGGTGCATGGAAGGGCAATTCGGTGAGAGAACGATCGCGCGAGCAAATAGATCATTGGCAGGGAGAGCATTCCGAAGATCAAGGGAATGATCCTCAGATCCCTTTCGGGTTTTGGAAAGGGGTAAAAAATATGGGTAAGGATGAAAAAGAGCGGGAGCTGAAGATGGGTAGGATTCTCCTGGTAGTATCGTAGTTGACCCCCCAGATCGTCCCTTGATTCGTTGAACGTATGGACTTCATCGATCCAAAGCGATTTTTTGTCGAAGGCATAGAATCTCAGCGCAAAACCGATGAGGAGGCAAAGAGCAAGAATAAGAATTTCTTTTCGTTTTGGGTTACTCATAAGAGGCATATCCTGTAAACCATATAAGACAGAAAAATAACTATTTGAGGCAATGGGTATCGTAATCTTGAAAACTTGGCACTTAAGTCTGGATCTTAATGATCAGTCCTCGGTTCTCAAGATACTCTTCGAGACACGTGACAAGCCTGCATGCGGTAGGCAGTTGACACGGTCACGCACTATTCAATGGGCATATCAATCCCCTTCTCCTCGGGTGATTTTGGGTCCCAGAGGAAAAGATAGATGGAAGCATCTGTTGGAAACCTGTTAAAATTCAGAAAGCTTCCATCAAAATAGCCCTTCAAAACACAGGGTAAAGTCTTCTTGATTGTTTTTGCGGTATTCTTGCCAGCAACAATCCACAACCGGCTTCCGTCCGCAACATATTCTTGACAGCAGGTGTAAGAGGAATAGATCGTATAATTTTTGTTTTTGTAAACGAAGGACTTTTTGAATTCAATTTCTTTTCCCGAAAATTTTTGAAAGGGAATGATATAATGTCTCCCTTCCGGATATACCCGAAAATAATGAAGTATTCCAGGCACGTATGTCATATTAAAATCAAAAATCTTATCCCCCTCCCTGAGTTGGCCCTTCAAATAATTAACCAGCCCCCTCAAGTCCTGTTTTTCAGCGTTGTAGTAAAAGGGCAGGATGACAAGGTTGGAAGCCGTAAACAGGATAACAAATAATACCCTCAGGCGCATAACCCCTTTTAGTCTTTTAAATCTATCTTCTATGGCACTAAGCGAAAGATATAACGCAATAAAAAAGAGAGGCAAAAAATTGATGAAATATCTGGAGGTAACAAAATGATTTACATTCCACAACTTACAAAATAGATAAAGCGCTACAATTGGAAATATGAAAACTGCCAAAAGAATGAGGGCGTTTCTCTTGTTTTTTGAGAAAAATGGAAAAAGTATGAGAAGGGTTATCGAAGTTATGATCAAAGGTAAATGGGGTACCCAATCGTGGAATATCCCATATAGGAAATCTCCCAAGGAGATAGGAAACCTGAGTTGATAGGGGTCCATCAAGGGTTGCCCCTTATAATTGACTGCTGCGAAAAGCACCCAAGGAAGGCAGAGGAGAAAGACTAAACCATTTAAAATTAAGAAAGAAGAGAGCTTTTTATGATTCTCCTCATTTGCCCGATAGAACCAGAGAATCTGAGATAGAGCAATGAAGGGAATTGAACTGTAACTTGTATAAAATGAACTGGCAAAAAAGAGCGCAACAGGAATCAAATATCTATTCTTTAACGTTTCAAGGTGTTTTAAAAAAAAGTAGAGGCCAGCCATTCCGAAAAACAGGAGCAATGAATAGGAGCGACCATCTTGGGAGAGATAGATATGATAGGTCATGAGGGATAAAGAAAGGGTACATGAAATGGCAATATTAGGAGAGAACGATCTTGCAAGAAAATAGAACATGGGAATGGATAGAGTTCCAAAGATTAATGGAATAATACGAAGATCTCTTTCTGGTTTTGTAAAGGGATAGAATAAATGAGTGAGGATAAAGAAGAGGGGGGGGTGAAGGAAAGTTGGATTCTCTTCGTAATATTTTAATTGCTCTTGGATGCCATATCTTGAATCATTAAATGTATAAATTTCATCCAGCCATAAAGATTTTTGATCGTAGGTATAAAATCTTAGAGCAAAACCCATGAGAAGGCAGAGGAGAACAAGAAGTATCTCTTTTTTAAAAGGTTTATTCATCAGGGAAACCTTAATTTTTTCTTGCCACACATAAGATCGAGACCCCAAAGGGGAACGAAATATATCTCAAGAGATAAGGCTCAAGGGAAAATATGGTTTTAAGGAAAATATTGATTAAGGGATGATTAATCTTATTTTCCGATTCAATCAGAAGCCCCAGAAGATCAATGATGCGTCTAGTAATAAGGATGGGAAAGAATAAGAAAAAATTAAAATAAGATGATCTTAAGATATCGAACCCTTCTTGTCTTAATTTATTCGTAATTTCTTTTATTGTATATCGCCTCTTATGCCCTGTCACTACATCCTGAATTCCCCAGAGAGACTTGAAGGCTGGAACAGTTAAAATCAGATCACCTCCTTTTTTTAAAACCCGATAAAGTTCACTTATCCCGTTAACGTCGTTATCAAGATGTTCGAGGACATCCATCGCAACAATTAGGCCTATAGAGTTGGATCGGAGGGGTAATTTATTTAAATTTCCATTTATTAAAGGCAATTTTAATCTTCTTTTGACAAGGGTAAGGGCATAGAGTGAATGGTCCAAGCCGATTGTATGAATTCCTTTTGAACTTAATACGTTGAGGTTTGATCCTACACCACAACCAATATCGATCGCCAATTCTTTCGATGAAATATTAATAGAAGATAAGAGGTATTCAAGTATTTTTCTTCTAACAGTGAACCACCAGTGCAAGCTTTCAACCTGCCATTCGATGTCGTAATTCGTCTCCCTAAGTTTGGAGTCAGTCATTAATTTATGGATTGTAAATTGTGAGATTATCAATTAAAATTGTTTACATTATTTCACAAACTTACTTTGATTGCAAATTTCAATCCAACTTCTTATTTAAACTACTTCATAGAAATCGGATTTTGGGTATGCCTTATAAAGATAGAACCATAAAAGATTTTGGAAAACAATGGCTTCGATACCCCGACAATGAGGGATATTACGGTTCCCTTGAATTGCTTGCAGATATCCTCTCTCCATTTTTAAAAATAGACGAATTGAAGAATTCCAGGGTTGCAGAAATCGGAAGCGGGACTGGCAGGATCATTAATATGTTGCTTCAGTCCGATGTTAAGCATGTTGTCGCTGTGGAGCCCTCTGATTCATTTGAGGTTTTGGCTCGTAATATTCGAAATTCTGAAAGGGTGACCTGCCTTAAAACGACTGGGGATCAATTACCCCCCTACGGAGATCTGGATTATGTTTTTTCTATAGGTGTTTTACACCACATTCCTGATCCAAAGCCAGTGGTTGGAGCGGCATTTAGGGCCTTACGGCCAGGGGGACAATTTTTATTATGGCTATATGGAAAAGAAGGAAATGAACCCTATCTTGCACTGATCAAGCCACTGAGAGTCCTGACAAGACCATTGCCCCATCTGGCTCTTGCATCACTTGTTTGGCTTATTTACCACTCCCTCAATCTTTATATTCGTCTTTGTCACAGGTTTCAATTACCTCTTAGAGAGTATCTTTTATCTATCTTCGATAAGATGTCCCCGGAGAAACGGAGACTCATTATTTACGACCAGCTTAATCCTGCTTATGCAAAATATTACACAAGGCAGGAAGCCATTAAATTATTGGAAGATAAAGGATTTGTGAATGTCAGAATCCACCACCGCCATGAATATAGCTGGACCGTCATTGGCACGAAACCTTAACTTAAGGTTTTTATTCCTGCATTCCTGGCCTCCTTATCAGGAATCTTCTCATTAGGAACCCAGGAATCCAGGAACAAATGACTCTTGACTTGGCAAGGTGAAGTGGTGAGGGCTATGAAGCCGGTTTGGTGAAAGGTCAACGGGTTAGGGCTGATAATTTTAAAACGATGCCTTTACCCCGTTAGAAATAATACCCAATTGAGTTTCAATTTTGCTTGAATTTAATTTCTAACGGGGTTTACCCTTGGACCAAACTGGCATCCCCACATTTGCTCAGTGACTTCTTACTTTCCTGCATTCCCCCGCAGCGCAAGCGCTTGCGCTGCGTGTGGCTTCCTTATGGGGGGCCTTTGTTAAATCCTTTCCAAAAGGCACTTCTTTAAACCCTCCCAGTCCTTGTAAAATAGATCAAAGGATTTTAGGGCTGTTTCTGTCAGACGGACAACTTTTTCAGGTGCAATTAAATAGGTATAGATCCTTCGGAGTTTGTGCCGGTAGGCCCTCAGTATATTAAGTGAAGAATAGGTCTCTTCCGAAATGATCTCCGGCCTGACATGAGGGATGGCGTAGCTTGCCCTCTTGAGCAAGGCGGTATGGTAATCCAATGCCGTTGGGATATCCCCATCGATTCCTTTGATGATCATTTCCAATATCTTTTCATATCCCGTATAAATCGAATGCAATGTCAGGGCAATGGCCTTAATATGGGAGTCGATGTTCTCAGGATCCCTTTCGGCATGAAGTTTCTCCTTTTTTCTTTTCAGGGCATCGATTTCTTTTGAAATGAATCGAATCTCATTTTCTACATCGACCATGAGGGCTTCCACAGAACGGCCTCCTTTATAATCCGGTCTAAAATCTCTTTCCGAATCTCTTTCTCTTCTTCACAAAACAGGATGTCATATTCCACATTTCTCAAAATGTCTTCGAGTTTCCCTTCAATTTCAAGATGTCTTTCCTCATCAATCCCTTTCACAAAAAAATCGACATCCGAATTCTCCGTAAATTTATCAGGGGTTGTAACGGACCCAAATAGATAAACCTCTTTGGCTCCTTCTCGGTATAAAAAATCAACCGCCGCTTTTACCTCAGGCAAAATCGATTTATGCCTTTTAAGTCGAAGTTCCTGCCTTCTCCTCTTTAAAATGGTTTCCATACAATCATATTTACCATATCTTAAAATAATGGTCAATTTTATCGTTATGCTCGGAAGCATTGATCAACGCTGAGCTAAACGCAGGCCTTTAGATCGGAGAATTGAAAGGTTGACTTTTGGTATGGAAAGATTTAATAATTCCAACTATATTAATCATTTCGGGCAGTTTCATTCTTTCTCCTGTATTCCTGGCTTCCTTATAAGGAATTCATGAAGGCAGGAATTGAAATGGAATAAAGGATTTTTATGAATTCTCATGTATTCCTGGCTTCCTTATCATAAGGAAACCATGAAGCCATGAAAGAAACCAAAATATGGGCATTTGAATCTTTCCTGTATTCCTGGCTTCCTTATAACAAAAATTGTCACTTCCTGGACAAAAAGCGTAAATGAAAAGAGAGTTTTATTATTGGATTGAATCTTGAAATAAGCCCTCACAAACGATTTAGAAAAATTGTCCAATAATATCAATCAAATATGCAGTCATTTAATTTTTGTTTTAATTTTTAAAATCTGGCATAGATTATGCTTTATTATCCTCAAAAATTAAAAAAAGGAGGTGATCGTAAAAAGGTTTCGTTGATGGGTTAGGGTGAGGATGCCCGATGAAGGCTTCATGATAAAGAAACAAAAAACAATTTACAAAAAACAATAAAGGAGGTTCATTATGTTAAGGAAACAGACAGGTTTTACATTGATTGAGTTGTTGATCGTTATTGCCATCATCGGTATTCTGGCTGCAATCGCCATCCCGATGTATAAGACACAGACGGTCAAGGCGAAGTTGACGGAAGTGACCAATACGATGAGTAACGTTTCAAGCGCTGTTGCTGCTTACATTCAAGAAGGCAACGGATGGCCGACTGCTCCCACCTTCACTGAGATTGCAAGTAGCTTGGGTGTCTCCGTTCGTTCCGTTGTTCATAGTGCTACACCAGGTGGACGGATTAGCGCTATCGACGTAACCAATGGAGTCATTACTGCATCGGTTACAAATATTGATGTTGTAGTGAATAATTCGAATATAATTTTGACTCCGGCTTCTAACGCGACCGATGGATCAATTACATGGGGGTGGAGTACCACGAATATGCCAGCGGCATATATGCCTAAAAGGTAATCAAAGGATCTAACAACCAATCATAATGTTGGATTAATGTTGGTGCCCGAAGAAGGATGCGGGTGAGTATCTTCGGGCACTAACATTATTATTTAATCTGAAAGAAAAGAAACCCTTAATTCGATGTAGTAAGGGTTTTAAATGATAAAGATGAAATCAGGTTTCACCCTGATCGAGTTATTGGTGGTGATTGCAATCATAGGCATTTTGGCCGCGGTGGCCCTTCCCCTTTATATGGGCCATACGATCATGGCCAAATTGTCTGAAGTAGAGAATGCGATGTCCACTGTTGCAAGTGGCGCTACAGCATTTTATTATGATCAAAATTCATGGCCTAATTGTCCTTCGATAAATGAGGTTATAAACAGTTTGGGAGTAGGATTGGGGGCTATTTCAAGGATTAACGCATTATCTGTTTCAAATGCGAACGGAATGATTACTGCGACAATACAAAATATTAATCCATTAGTGGATAACAAGACATTGACATTAACACCCGGTACAAGTAGTGATGGTTCAATAACCTGGAATTGGGGATGGTCTGCGGATTTTCCTCCTCAATTTAGGCCAAAAAGCGGTAGATAAGAATGAAATCGAATAAAGGAATTACCCTGATTGAATTATTAATAGTGATAATCATTGTAGGAATTTTGGCGGCCATAGCCATCCCCACCTACACCGGATATATGGTTAGGGCACGCAGGGCAGATGCCAAAACTGCGTTAGAGCAATTCAGAGCTGCACAGGAGATGCGAAGGGCTGAAAGGGGTGGATATTCAACCGATATCACAGAACTTCGAACTACCTGGGGTGTTCCAGCAGTGGCCGGAGATTATAATGTGGATTTTCTAGCTGCGGCTGTTTTAACACCTAATTCTTTTACGGCAGAAGCACTGCCCTGGAATGCGAGGCAAGCAGGAGATGGAAGTTTATTGATCGATTATCGAGGAAATAAAACCCCGGCTGATAAATGGGCCAAATGAAACCTTGATGTTGGAATATTGGAATCATGGAATAATGGAATGATGTCAATACTGAAAGGATAGGCGCTGGACAGAAAGCAAATACAGGAAAGCCAAAGCGAGACCCAAAGCGAGACCCAAAGCGAGACCCAAAGCGAGACCCAAAGCGAGACCCAAAGCGAGACCCAAAGCGAGACCCAAAGCAAGATAATGATTTATCTTGCTTTTTTTGTTTAATCCATATAATAAGGAAGCCAGGAATACAGGAAGTGGTGGAGACTTTAAAATGAAAACCATTGCAGAGATAAGAACACTTCTTGCTGAGCATAAAAATGAACTCATAGAAAAATATGGGATAAAGGAAATAGGTGTCTTCGGATCATACTTAAGGGAAGAGCAGAAAGAAACAAGTGACATTGATATTTTGGTTGGATTTAAAAGACCTGTTGGAATGCTAACGTTCATTAACCTAAAAAATTATCTATCGGATCTCTTTGGAATCAATGTGGATCTTGTGACAAAAAAGGCCCTTAAACCAAGAATAGGTCAGAGAATTCTCAGCGAAGTTGTCTATGTATAAAAACCGGGAAGTGATAGACTTTCTTGAAGATACCTTGAATGCAATGGTGAAGGCTGAACTTTTTATTGCTGATATGACGTATGAAGAATTCCTTAAAGATGAAAAAACTATTTTTGCTGTAATAAGGGCAATTGAGGTAATTGGAGAAGCTCTAAAGCATGTTCCTCCAGAGCTTCGTCAGAGATTCAGTGATATTCCGTGGCGTGATATTACAGGCATGAGAGATATTCTTATTCATGAATACTTTGGGGTTGATCTTGAAACGGTATGGGAGACGGTAAAAACAGATATACCCTCAATAAAACCGCTGATTGTTGAACTTTTGAACAATATATAAACGAAGCATGGTGAGCAATCATAGACAAGAGCATTGATCCGAGTTTCGACATTTGTTTAATCCATATAATAAGGAAGCCATGAAGGCAGGAAAGTAAGAAGTCATTGGGCAAAGGCGAGGAGGCAGGCCATACCGTTCCTGATGATTATTACGAAAGTTTTATAAGAGCGGGGGAATTAAAAATCATTTCATTAGACCTTGCGCAGAAACTTGCACCCTCATCAGGTCTCAGAAACAGACTGGTCCATGAATATGATCGCCTTGACCATTCAATGGTGCTCAAGGCTGTGAATATGGCCGAAGAACTATTTCCACAATATATCAAAGCGATTAATGACTACCTTTCAAAGGAAATGTGATCTTAAAAGTCATTTGTTAATCGGTGAGGATGCTCGTATCGTTTATGGACAATGAACTTTGAACGATAAACGATGAACAATGATTAATTATTTTTGTTCATTGTTCGTTGTCCATCGTTCATTGTACGTCACGGGCCTCGTAACCGTAACCTTTAAAAACAATGGACCTCTCAATCATCATCCCGATGTTTAATGAAGCCGAAAATGCGGAGCATACTCTTGCCCGGGTTGAGGAATCGCTGGCTTCTTTCCAGGGAGATTACGAAATCATTGCGGTCAATGATGGTAGCACTGACAATACTCTTGAGGTTTTGCAGGGGATTGCCAGCCTGAATAAAAGAATAAAGGCTGTTTCCTATTTGAAGAATATTGGCAGGGGGATGGCATTAAGGAGAGGATTTCAGGAATCAGACGGGAAACTTGTTGTATCAATCGATGCCGACCTCAGTTACGATCCCCATTATATATTGGAGATTATCAAAGCACTTGAAGTTGATCCGGATCTGGATTTTGTCCTTGCGTCTCCCTATATGCCAGGAGGAGGGGTTAAAAATGTTCCATTTCATCGATTATGGATCAGCAGATTAGGAAACAAAATCCTTCGATTAGCCATGCCAAACCGGATCTATACCTCTACGGGGATATTCCGAGCTTACCGAAGGAACGTCCTCGATTCCCTCGAACTGGAGTCGGATGGGAAGGAGATTCATCTTGAAATTCTGTCAAAAGCGATTGCACTCGGGTTCAGGGTGAAAGAGGTTCCTGCTCTTTTGACTGGCAGAAAAAAGGGGAGGTCAAAATTTAAATTCAGAAAGACAGCTCTCTCCCACCTTATCTTTTCTGCCTTTGAAAAACCGATGATGATATTCGGTTTGATTGGCTTTTTGACTCTTGGAATAGGTCTGCTTATCGGAGCCTATGTTGTCTACTTAAGATTTTCAGGAGACTTAACCCCAGGACGACCTTTAATTACCTTTTCTATTTTACTTATTCTGGGCGGGATTCAAATACTATCCTTCGGATTTATTGCTCTTCAAATCGTTTCTATTCGAAAAGAGATCCTCCGTGTCCAAAAAGAGAATCTCGATTTAAGAAAAGAGATTTCATCGTCACAGGTAAAGAGGGAATAAGGGGAACAGGACTGTAGCACATAAACATTGTGCCCAGAAGGGGATGTCACGGAAATGTGGAATCATACCATGGCGGAAGCTGAATGTATCTTCTGTAACAAAAAGAGCTCACAGATTGTTATTGAAGAGGAGGGTTACCAATGCAGAAAATGCCCGAGCTGCGATCTAATCTATATTTCTAATAGGCCTTCATTGGAAGAAATTGAGAAACTCTATAATAATAACGTTCGAGCAAATCGATCAGCTGATGCAAGCATCTCGGGGTTTTTTACCCGAAGGCTCCATGCCAGACATCATCTCAGAATTATTAAGAAATTTATAAAAAATGGTTCTCTGCTTGAGATTGGACCCGCAGAGGGAGCATTTCTATATGAAGCGAGAAAAGAAGGGTTTGAAGTAGAGGGAATCGAATTGAACACTATCCAGGCCAATTTCATAAAAAATAGGTTGGGTATATCTTGTGAAGAATCTCCTTTGAACGCCTTTTCCTTTGACGGTAAGAAATTTGATATCATATACCATCGTGACGTCATCAGTCACTTTTACGACCCGATTGCGGAATTTCAGAAGATGAATGATAGATTGAAAGACAACGGTTTTCTAATATTTGAAACGGGCAATTTGGGCAATGTGGAACTAAAGTACTTTAAGTTATTCACCAACTTCCAGTTACCGGATCATTTGTTCTTTTTTAGTGATAAAAATTTGAAAGAGTTATTCCGACGGACAGGTTTCGAATTTGTGAAGGTATATAGATACTCAAAGGTTCCGCTTTTGTGGATCATGAGGGGTTTAAAAACGAAGACAGACCAGTTTACTGTTCGAGAGGGGAAAAAGCACTTGCTCGACCCGAACCTATCCTTTGAGAAAATAAATATGTTTACCTTCCAATATTTGTTGAGAAACGCCTTTAATTATTTTTCATATCTGATTCTCTATAAAATAGGATATGTGATACCCAAGAAAGGACGACCACAATCCCTTTTTGTTATTGCTCAGAAAAAAAAGTAATCCATCGCTGATTGGTTTAGAAAGGATACCGACATCTAAAAGCAACGAGCCGAATGGAAATCATGAAGAAGAATTCAATTCTATTCCTTACAAATACTTATCCTGATTTTGAATCTTCGTATCGGGGTATTTTTATAAAAAAGATGGCAATTTTATTAAAGGACGAAGGATATGACATCTCTGTTGTTACTCCAAAGATTTATGGAAGAAGTCATTATTTTGAAGAGCAGAATAGGATAAAAGTTTATCGGTTTTCCTTCTTTGCCAGAGATAAACTCTTGATCGAACATAAAAAGATTCCTTATTTGAGAATGATTCTGTATTACATCACCGGGTTCTTTCTTACCATTTATGCCATGTTCAAAAACAGATGTAATTTGATACATGTTCACTGGGCCATTCCAACCGGATTGATTGGAGTTCTGGTTGGGTCGCTGTTGAAAAAACCTGTAATTGTGACAATTCACGGGTCTGACTTTAGAATGGCCATGGCAACCTCCGGGTTTCTCAAAAAAGTTTTTGTCTACATATGCAATAAGGCATCCCATCTCAACTGCGTCTCTGAAGTTCAAAAGAATGAGCTTGAACAACTGGGGATTTCAAATAAAAAAATAACGATCCTTCCCATGGGGGTCGATGGTACCTTTTTGGAGAAAGGAAAGTATAGAAAAATTGAATCAAATTACCGACCGTTCACAATTCTTAGCAATCGAAACCTTCTCCCAATCTATAATGTCTCTTTGCTCATTCGAGCAATTCCAATGGTTCTGAAAGAAGAACCCGACACAAAATTCCTCATCGCTGGAGAAGGTTCTGAGAAAGAAGTTTTAGAAAGAGAGGCAAAAGACTTAAATATCCATTCCCATATAAAGTTCTTAGGGCGAGTTCCACATGAGGAGATGCCTAATCTTTTAGCCAGGGCAAATATTTATGTCTCCACTTCACTACACGATGGGACTTCAGTCTCTTTACTCGAGGCTATGGCCGCAGGCGCCTTCCCTATTGTTACCGATATCACTTCTAACAGAGAATGGATCAAGGATGGGGGAAATGGATTTTTAGTCCCTGTTAACGATGAGCAGTATCTCGCCAATAAAATTATTGACGCTATTCGAGATAAAGGATTGTTAGAGAAAGCCCGTAAGGAGAATCAATCTATATCGGAAGAAAAAACTCTATGGCCCGTATGCATAAAAAAAATAAAGAAGATTTATGAAGATCAAAAGGTGGGGTCTGAAATATAGCCTCAGTTTCCTAATAAGGAACCCAGGAAAGCAGGAAAAAAGAAAAGATTTTATGAACCTTCCTGGTTTCCTGGCTTCTTAATAATGGATTCCTAATCTCCTGGATTCCTGGCTTCCTTATTTCCTTATAATGATGACTAATGCGAATCCTTTACATCACGCTTGAAGATTTGTCACTACATAAAGGGTCGGTCACCCATGTCAAAGAAATTGTTGATGGCCTGCGACATCGAGGCCATCAGGTCGGGTTGATCGGACGTCCATGGAATTCTATTGCTTTCTCATCTTTATTTCTCTTGATTTCCCTTTTCGGAAAACTCCCACAATATGATGTTATTTATGCCAGGGATTATCATACCGCGATTATTGCTCTCTTGCCACGACTCCTCTTCCATAAAAAATTAATTTACGAGATTAATGGATTAGCCAGTGAAGAACAGAAATTGAAGAGCCAATCTGTATTCAATCAAGTAATCTCTTTTTTTATCCGGAAGGCAGAAAACATGGCAACCCAATTCTCTGATCAGATCATTTGCGTAACCCCTCAAATAGCAAACTACCTCGTTCAACATTTTCATTGTCAGCCGGATAAGGTGAAGGTCATCAGCAATGGGGTAAATACGAAAAAGTTTTTTCCGATCACTGATAAACACCTGCTTAAACAATTTAGGGATAGATTGAACATCGGAGAAGGGGAGATTTTAATTGTATTCATCGGGAACTTGGCCCCATGGCAAGGAATCGAATATCTCATACGGGTTGCCCCTTTGCTCCTCAAGGAGAAAAAAAATGTAAGATTTTTAATTGTTGGCGAGGGAATATGGAAAGATAAACTTGAGATGAGTGTAAAAAAAATAGGATTATCTGATCACTTTACCTTTACAGGGATGGTCGATCATGAGCAGATTCCACTCTACATCAATATTGCTGACATCTGTGTCCTGCCAAAGCGAAAACTGAAATCTGGTTATTCTCCAATAAAGCTTTATGAATATATGGCATGTGGGAAACCCATTGTTTCTTCGCAAGCAGAAGGTCTAGAATTTATTGAAGAAGAGGGAATAGGGCGAGTCATCGATCCAGAAGATACAGCCTGCTTTAAGGACGCATTGGAAGATCTCATTGAAGATCAGAAGAAAAGAGACGCAATGAGTGAAAGGGCTCTTTTTACTGCGCGCGATAGGTTCGATTGGGAGATAAAGGTCATCGAGATTGAAAAAATTTTGAAAGATTTATTGGCATAAAGTTTGCTATTTATGGAATTTATGAATCAAATAATAAACTTTCTAAGAGCGTTATTTAGAATCAATATCAAACAAATTCGATAAGTTAGGAGGCAATTTTTTTTAGACGAACTGTTCATGGGATGAACAATTTCGGGCGTCAAATGGGCAGGATTTGACCATTATGGGAAACCTTGAACTTTTTAAGCCTCCGCAAGAGATTAGAGAGTTAAATCTACTCCAGGAATTGGAGAAGAATCCGGTCATTTCGCAACGTGAATTGTCCCATAAGTTTGGTATTGCCCTCGGTGTAACGAATGCCTGTTTAAAAAGGATGGCCCGGAGGGGTTGGATACGAATCATGAACCTGAATCATCACAAGATCGGATATTACCTGACCCCAAAAGGCTTTGCCGAGAAAGCCAACCTCACCCTTGCTCTCATCTCCTGGACCGTTCAACATTACTCCACATTGAAAGAGATCATCGGTAGAAAGCTCTTAGAGATGGAGAATTCTGGAGCGAAACGCATCGTATTTTATGGCATCAGCGATGAGATGGAAATCGCTTACGTGACCCTCCAGGGGGTCAATCTGAAACTGATAGGCATTGTCGAAGATCAGGAAAAAATAAATCGGTGGGAGATATTAGGTTTTGAGGTGAAGGACCTTCGTCAGATTGAAGCTTTAAGACCCGACGCCATCTTAATTACTTCCCTGACAGGCATGGATGAGAGGAAAGAACGGTTGAAGCAGATGGCCGATGTTACCAGGGGACGCATATGGGACATTTCAAATCCTTAAGGAAAGGTAGGAATTGAGGCGACTATGGAGATAAGGGGAAGCCGAGTTTTAGTCATCGGTGGCGCAGGATTTATTGGTTCTCATGTTGTGGATGAATTAAGAAAAGAGGATGTGGGGGAAATTCTCATTTATGACAATTTCTGCCGGGGGACCCTGAGTAATTTAGAAGAGGCCCAAAATGACCCCCGGGTAAGAATCTATGAAGTCGGAGGAGACATCTGTCAGACAGACCTATTGGACTCTGCTATGAAAGGGGTTGATTATGTCATCCACCTCGCAGCCTTATGGTTGCTTCAATGCTATGAATATCCCCGGGCTGCTTTTGACGTCAATATTAGAGGGACGTTTAATGTGCTTGAGGCTTGTGTGAATAATAAAATTAAAAAATTGATCTATTCCTCTTCTGCATCGGTTTACGGAGATGCTGTCGAAATCCCCATGACGGAGAATCACCCATTTAATAATAAAACCTTTTACGGAGCCACCAAGATTGCCGGAGAGCAGATGTGTCGGGCCTTCTATCACCGCTACGGTCTTAATTATATCGGATTGAGGTATATGAATGTTTATGGCGCCAGACAAGATTATCGAGGGGCCTATATCGCTGTCATCATGAAGATTCTGGACAGACTCGATCAGGGGTTGCCACCCATTGTCTACGGAGATGGATCTCAGGCTTATGATTTCATCTATGTATCCGATTGTGCGAAGGCGAACCTATGTGCCTTGAAAGCGGATATAGTGGATAACTTCTACAATGTCGGTCGGGGCATCCAGACGACCATTAAAGAGCTCACAGAGGTGATTGTAGAGATTATTCAATCAGATCTTAAGATTCAGTATGAACCAGAAGGGACGACATTTGTTAAAAACCGAGTGGGTTGTCCAAAGAAAGCGGAGACCGAGATTGGTTTTAAAGCTAACTTAGAGCTAAAGGAAGGATTAGAAAAATTGATTGAATGGCGAAAAAACCATAAAGAAGAAGTAATGAGCCGGCGACTTCAAGCCAGGATCCACGATGATTAGCAGTACCTTTAGGTATCGATTTAAAAACAATGGGGGAGGAGATTTTTACCAAAGGATTGGATAGATTCTGACGGGGAGAAAGATAGTCTATGTGTGGAATTGTAGGAATTTTCAATCTCAATGGAGAACCTGTTTCCCCTGTCTTGCTCCGGAAAATGACAGATGCAATTAAACATAGAGGCCCTGATTCAGAGGGATTCTATGTTGACAGTTTTGTTGGATTGGGACATCGCCGGCTTGCGATCATTGACCTCTCCCGTACTGGTCACCAACCTATGATTACTGAGGACAAGCAATTTGCAATCACCTACAATGGTGAAGTTTATAACTTTCAAGAATTGAGAAAAGAATTGGAAAACCTTGGATATAAGTTTAGATCTAGAACGGACACTGAGGTAATTCTTAAGGCTTATGTTCAATGGGGGGTCAATTGCGTACAAAAGTTTAATGGAATGTTTGCCTTTGCAATATGGGATAAAACAAGGCAGGAGCTTTTCCTTGCTCGTGACCGTTACGGGATTAAGCCACTATACTATACTTTTATAGGGCCGACATTGATATTTGCTTCGGAGCAGAAAGCTATTCTTGAACATCCAGATGTCCGCCGAGAGATCGACCTGGAGGCACTGATTGAATACTTTACTTTTCAGAATATTTTTACGCAAAAAACCCTTTTGAAAGGGATATGGACCTTTCCCGCTGGGTGCTCTGCCCAGATTCCCCTCGGCAAAGCAATTGACTCCCTTAGGCCGATTCGATATTGGGATTTCGATTTTCAAGAACCTGGACATCCGGCCCCCGATCAGGACTATGTGGAAGAACTTGACCGTCTTTTCAAACAGGCGGTCAACCGTCAACTGGTAAGTGACGTTGAGGTGGGTTCCTACCTCAGTGGTGGCATGGATTCCGGTTCGATCACCGCAACTGCCGCAACCCAATTACCTTATATCAAAACCTTTACTTGCGGTTTCGATCTCCACTCTGCATCCGGTTTGGAAATGGGATTCGACGAGAGAGAGAAGGCAGAACTGATGTCTTATCTCTTTAAAACGGAGCATTATGAGATGGTTCTCAAAGCAGGGGATATGGAGCGTGCCCTCCCCAGCCTAGCATGGCATTTAGAGGAGCCCCGGGTGGGGCAGAGCTACCCGAACTACTATGTGGCCCAACTTGCCTCCAAGTTTGTTAAAGTGGTGCTTTCTGGCACCGGTGGCGATGAACTCTTCGGTGGTTATCCATGGCGCTATTATCGAGCCGTAGTGAACGACGATTTTGAACAATATGTCGATAAGTATTATGCCTACTGGCAGCGGCTTATCGACCATAGCGACATTCAAGAGGTTTTTCGTCCTGTATGGGATGAAGTCAAGAATGTTTCCACTCGAGATATCTTCAGGGATGTATTTCATAAACACACCGATGAATTAACAAGGCCTGAAGACTATATTAACTATTCCCTCTATTTAGAGGCGAAGACTTTCCTGCATGGACTTCTCATCGTTGAGGACAAACTTAGCATGGCCCACAGTCTGGAAACAAGAGTTCCGTTTCTTGACAACGATCTGGTGGACTTTGCGATACAAATTCCTGTCCGGTTGAAATTAAAAAATTTAGGAGAAGTCCTTCGCTTGAATGAAAATGAACCCGCTCTTAAGACACTCAAATATTTCCAACAAGTTAAAGATGGGAAACTGATCCTTCGCAAGGTGATGCAGCGATACGTTCCATCTGAGATCACCGATGGTGAAAAACAAGGATTTTCTGCCCCGGATGCTAGCTGGTTCAAAGGGGAGAGCATGGAATACGTGAACCGCAAGGTCCTTGACAAACGAGCGAGGCTGTACAAATACCTGGACCAGAAAGCAGTCCATAGACTGGTGAATGAGCACCTCGAGGGTAAACAAAACAGGCGTCTCTTCATATGGTCCTTGCTCAATTTTGAGAAATGGTGTGAGGTATTTTTAGAATAATCAAGAGCTAAGGCTAAAACGAACCAAAGCGATATCACCAATGAGGGTTTTGGTGTGGAGGACATCATTGCAATATCGATGTGTTTCATGCAGTAGATCCATTGACGTGCCAACAACGGGGTCAGGAATCATAACTTGTCGCTCCTGCAATTCCCGCTATAACTATGCACCCAATTATCTAAGCTACGATTTCGATACGTTGCTATTTAAAGAATTTCGAAGACAGTATCTTCTAAATAAGGTCCTAAATAATAATGCGTACCTAAGCTACCTTTTTCTCAAGGAAGGTTCCGTTTCATTACCAGAAAGACAGGATGTCATCCATTTTAGGAGATTTATTTTGTCTCACATTAATTCTGGAAGATTGTTAGATGTGGGTTGCGGATTATTGGAAATTCCAGGATACCTAGATTTTGAAGATAAGAGCAAATTTGAATTTTTTGGAATTGATCCTATAGAGGATCGATCTTTTAGAGGCATAAGGATTGTCGGTTGTAGTGAATTTATGCCTTTTGAAGGCAAACAGTTTGATGCTTTGATATTCGCTACTAGCCTGGACCATGTATGTTCTTTAGAATATACGATAAGAGAATCTTACAGAATTTTGGTGGAGGGTGGCAAGGTGATAATATGGATGAGTGATCATCGTCACTCCTTTCGTAGCAAGGGTCGTTCTTGGTTGCGATCGAAAATAATGAACCTAAGAGAAGGTTACAGGGCGGATAAATTTGTTACTTATCCGAACTGGATTGTATTGTATCGACCTCATGGTGCGGTCGATCCATTCCACGCCTTCCTGGAAACTCCCCAAGATGTAATTTCTTTAATGAGAAATAAATTTAGGCTCATGGACAGTGTTTACAATAATAAGGATGAAGTATTTCTTTGTTTTTCAAAAATGAGGTCGAATGGAAATTAAAAGGTTCTTATCTCAATTTAAATGGGTCTTAGCTATTCTGGAAGTCCTCTTGATTATCCCATGCTTCGTCATTTCCTACCTTTCGAGGTATTCCAATCGAAAGATAGATGTCGGTCTTGGACCGGAGCCATTGATCAGCAATGTATACCATAAAAAAGCTTTGATTCAGAATGGATATAGCGCAGAGACTTTTGTTTCCGAGGTTTATTTCATCACGGACGAGTTTGACATCAACTTGTGCAGGTGGCGTTCCAATCTACTGACAGCCGTCCTTATACCGTTTTACCTTTTCTTACGATGCTTATTCAGATACAGGAGTCTTTTTATTCATTTTCACGGGGGACCCCTTTGGACCACAAGAATATTGGATCGTTTTGAACCTCATTTCTATAGGATGGCTAATATCAGAGTGGTTGTCATGCCGTACGGGAGTGACGTACAAGTTCTGACGAGATCCAAGAATTTGTATTTCAAACATACCGTTTCTATAGATTATCCCAATTTCCGCAACTATCGAAGACGTGTAAGTAATAGTGTTGATAGATGGACCCGACATGCTGATTGGGTGATTTCCGGATGTGAGTGGGTCGATTATATGTATCATTGGGATACTCTTATGTTGGCTCACTTTTCTATTGATTTAGATAGATGGAATCCAACGAAACAAGAGCCTGGGGTGGATAAAACGGGCAAGTTAAGAATACTTCATGCCCCCAATCACGACGCTATTAAGGGGACAAAAGCTTTGGTGGATGCCGTTGAAACAGTCAAGAAGGAGGGGCTCAACATTGAACTTGTTTTGATGAGAGGTGTTTCGAACTCTGAAATCCAGAAAGCCATCGAAAGCGTTGATTTGGTTGCGGACCAATTTGTCATCGGGTGGTATGCCATGTTCGCTATGGAAGCCATGGCAATGAAAAAGCCAGTCCTCTGTTATCTCAGAGAAGATCTAATTGACCTATATGTTAAGGCCGGGCTGGTTAGGCGTGAAGAGATTCCCGTGATCAACACGAATCTGTTAGAGATTGAAGAAAAGATCAGATGGGCTTTCTCACACCGAGAGGAATTGATAAAGATAGGAGAAAGGAGCCGAGAATTTGTGAGGGACCATCATTCGACAGAAAGAATCGGGGAGGTTTTTAAAAATATTTTGACTTCCCTTAGGCTCTGATCATTATGAATGACGATCATAGATTGAAACCGACCATCCATCACCTCATCCGAGACATCGCTGTCTATGGCACTGGAGATCTGATTCTAAGAGCCGCTGCCTTTTTCACTATTCCAATTTATACCCGCATTTTCGCCCCCGAGGAATATGGTATTTGGAGCCTCGTAACTACGATCATAGGGTTGTTGAACATCGTTTTAAGCCTGGGTGGCGACACAACTTATGCCCGTTTCTTTTTTGATGCTAGGACTGATAGGGAAAAGGGCCTCATCACATCAACCTGGTTTAGTTTTTTGTTTTTATGGAGCTTAACCCTCGTCAGTTTATGGCTTCTGATGCCCCGATACCTTTCCCAATGGGCTCTTGGAACGGACCGGTATGGGATTCTGTTCGTGTTGGCCTTACTTGCCACTCCGCTAAGTCTTATGAATAACATGTGTAGTCAAGTACTGCGCAATCAGTTCAGGGCAAAGTTTTTTTCTGCCCTAAACATTATTTCAACGATATTGAGCATTGGACTTGGCTTATATGGCGCAATGGTTATGGATTTAGGTCTCACCGGAGTTGTGGGGGGTGCCTTCATGGCGGCCTGCCTCATGTTTCCCATACGTCTATGGACCATTCGATCTCTATTGGGTCCGTTTTTTTCACTCCCTTTACTGAAGAGGCTATTGATGTTTGCTTTGCCGTTAGTCCCGATGGCTTTGGCCTATTGGGTTTTCGGTCTGTCAGACCGGGTCGTCGTTGGGAAGCTTTCAACGCTTGATCAAGTCGGATTATATGGAATTGCATTTACTTTGACGGGATTGCTCAGCGTCATCAACGCGTCATTCGGACAAGCTTGGGCGCCTATGGCACTGAAAATCTACGAAGAAGAAAGAGAGCGGGCCCCCATCTTTTTCGGCCGAGTCATGACGTATCTCCTCGTTAGTTTTGGACTACTTAGTGTTCTGATAACGACCTTTGCAAAGGAATTGTTGGCTGTTTTATCTACTTCTGCCTACTATCCAGCAGCGTTAGCGGTTGGCCCTTTGGCATTGGCGATGACAGCTTCAGCCTCGACTCACGTGACAGCTCTCAGCATATCACTTACGATGAGGACGAAATATTTCGCTTTCTATTCATGGTTGGCGGCACTCCTGAACCTCGGGTTGAATATCTTGTTTGTTCCGAGGTGGGGAATGGTTGCTGCAAGCTGGACAACAGCTGCTTCCTACCTGTTTCTCACTGTCTCATACTCGATAACCTCCCAGCGGTTGTGGGCAGTGAAGTATGAAACATCGCGTATATTCAGGGTGGCCACACTGACTCTTCTTTTCACCGTAGGGGTAGCTTTTTTTCCGGAAATGCCACTTTGGTTGGGTGTGATATTCAAAAGCGGCTATTGTTTTTGCTTCGCTGGCCTTCTGTTTGCTCTCCGAGTGGTGGACATACGAGAATGGGCAATCTTACTGACCTCCATGGTGGGCCGTAAGGCTTTGGTGACCGAAGCAATCAAATAGGGGTGTCCCAACAGAGAAGGCAAAGATGATGATATCTCAAAAGATGATTGTTCCGCTTAATGTCGGAGAGGCCATCCCTGATTCTCGGAAGTGAATGGAGCGGGTGTGAATGATGAGAAAATGTCTTATCACAGGAGCTACTGGATTAATAGGAAGACATGTGGTTGCCCTTCTTAGGAAAAGTTGGGGGTTATATGCCCTTGTTAGGGAGCCGAGGGATGGAGCACCGGAAGGGATTCATTACATCCGATGCGATCTCGGCAATGAGTGGAGCATTGAAGAGTTTCCAGAATCAGTCGATGCAGTGATTCACCTTGCCCAATCCGAACATTTTAGGGAATTTCCTACACAAGCCGAGCGTATTTTCAACGTGAATACTATTAGCACGCTTCGTCTGTTAGAATACGCACGAAGGGCAAAAGCAAAGATCTTTGTCCTGGCCTCTTCTGGCGGTATCTACGGGCATGGGGACGAGGGTTTCAGGGAGGATCAAGCCATTACAGCAAAAGGCGACCTTGGATTTTATCTTGGGACAAAACTCTGTGCAGAAGTCCTGGCGGAGAACTATACACCTTTTATAAATATTATCATACTCCGTTTTTTCTTCGTCTATGGACCAGGGCAACGCACTATGATGTTGATCCCAAGACTTGTTCAAACAGTCAAAGAAGGACGACCTATTATTCTTCACGGCAAGGAAGGATTAAAAATAAACCCGGCGTTTTTGACAGATGCCGCCTCCGCGGTCTGCCATTCACTTGAATTGAAAGAAAGCCAGAAGATCAATATTGGGGGACCAGAAGTTCTTAACCTCAAACAGATCAGCCAAGAGATTGGAAATGTCCTCCACAAAGATCCGGTTTTTGAAGTCAATGAGCATATCCAGCCTCAGCATCTTGTGGGAGACATTAAAAAGATGGTCCATTTCCTCGGTGACCCCTTAGTCAAATTTAAAGAGGGCATTGCAAGATACATTGAAGAAGAATATGAAAAATAGTGTGATGGAAACCTTTAAAGAAAAGTGGGAACATAATAAGCAACTTGCATTTGAGGAGACCTTGAAGGAAGGTTCTGAGATCTTTTCGTGGATATTGGGGAGAAATGGATTTGCAAGCGCAAATGAATTGAAGAAATACTTAAGAGATAAAAAGCGTCTATTGGATGCAGGTTGTGGAAATGGGAGAGTGACCGCTCTTCTGAGACGTTATTCACCTAAGACCACAGAGGTTGTTGGAATCGATCTCGTCTCTTCCGAGATCGCAAAAGAAAACCTTGAAACTCATCAGCTCTTCTACAACATGTTCTTTTTATGTAGGGATCTGCTTGGGAATCTTGAAGACCTTGGAAAATTTGACTTCATCTACTGCCAAGAAGTCCTTCATCACCTTTCTGACCCGTCCCGGGGATTTCAGAATTTATGTAAGCTTCTCTCCCCAGGTGGAGAGATCGCCACCTATGTTTATAAGAAGAAAGCACCTGTGAGGGAATTTGTGGACGATTATGTACGGGAAAAGATCTCGTGCCTGCCCTATGAGGAGGCCCTTCAGGTTTGTAAGCAGATTACGGATTTAGGAAGAGTACTTTCTCAAACTGAAATTTCAATCCATGTACCTAAGGTGGAGGTATTGGGGATCGAGGAAGGGGAGTATGATTTGCAACGATTTGTCTATCATTTCTTTATGAAGTGCTTCTGGAATTCAAATCTCACATTTCAAGAAAACGCAGTCATCAATTATGACTGGTATCATCCTCAGATTGCAACGAGACATACGATAGAGGAATTGAAGGAATGGTTTATGCGAGAGGATCTCAGTATCCTCCACGAGCATGTCGATTTTTACGGAATAACGGTAAGAGGAAAAAGGAGATGAGAGTCCTTCATCTTCCCACATTGGTCGGAGGAATGGCCTGGGGATTGGCACAGGGTGAAAAACGATTAGGCCTGGATGCCAGCGTCTTGACCGCTGCTGCAAGCTGGCTGGGTTACCCATATGATATTTCTCTTCACTGGGAAAAGAAGAGGGCTGCTACAGTAATTTTCAGCAGCATAAAAGCTTTTTTGACATATAGAAACCATTTTGACGTCTTCCATTTTAATTTCGGTTCTACCTTGGTCGACTTTCGAAACTATGGAATTCATTATTGGGACCTGCCTTTTTATCCAACAAATAAAAAGATCGTTTTTACCTTCAATGGGTGCGATGCAAGGCAGAAGAAGAGGACTATAGAGAGGGTGAACATTTCATCCTGTCATGAGAGGGAATGTTACGGTGGCATCTGCAATAGCGGTAGGAAGGACAAAATACGGGAGAAGAGAATAGGTATTGCCTCTAAATACGCCCATCATCTGTTTGCCGTCAATCCCGATCTGCTTTATTTCCTCCCCGAAAACCTCTCTTCCTTTCTCCCCTACAGTCTTGGGAACTGGTACGAGATTCAACCCATTCCATATAAGATCGGGCGTATAATAAAGATCGTTCATTCCACCACAGACCGTGCTGCAAAGGGGTCAAATTATATCATCCAGATACTGGAGAATTTGAAAAAAAGATATCCCATAGAGATCGTTTTGGTAGAAAAATTGCCGAATCAAAAAGCTATTGAAATCTATAAGGACGCCGATTTAGTGATCGACCAGATATTGGCGGGGTGGTATGGAGGGTTTGCGGTAGAATGTATGAGGATGGGGAAACCTGTGGCGGTTTTTATCAGGGAGGAAGACCTCAAATTTATCCCAAAGGAGATGGCTAATGATCTGAAAGAGGCAATAATTAACGTAAATCCATTTAATATTGAAAAGGTATTGGAAGAGTATTTGCAAAATTCCCATTTTCTTAATCAAAAAAGTAACGCAGGACTTGAATATGTTCATAAATGGCATGATCCAGTCTATGTGGCTGGAATCACAAAATCCATTTATGAAAGTTAGAGGATGGTATCACAAAAGGCGAATATGTGCGGCATTACAGGAGCCTACAGCTTTAAGGGAAGTATTAATCCAGATTGTATAAAAAGGATGACGGACTCCCTTCGACATCGAGGGCCTGATGATGAAGGATTCTTGGCAGTGGATTCAACATCAGGTAAAGTGGTCAGTCTCACCGGGATTGATAGTAAAACATACGGACCAAGGATTGAGGAATTTAACAGATCCGCTAACCTATTCCTTGGCCATAGGCGATTATCTGTCATCGACCTTTCGCCTTTAGGACATCAACCGATGAGTAATGAGGACGGAACGTTATGGATCGTTCATAATGGAGAGGTCTATAACTTTATAGAAATAAGAAATAAATTAGAATCTTTTGGACACCACTTTAAGTCTCGAACAGACACAGAGGTTATTCTGCATGCTTATGAAGAGTGGGGAACGGATTGCTTAAAATATTTTAACGGGATGTGGGCTTTTGCAATTTTAGATCTCAAAAGGAAGAGGATGTTCTGTTCAAGAGATAGGGCAGGGGTCAAACCCTTCTATTATCTATATGACGGAAAAAGATTCTGTTTCGCCTCTGAAATAAAGGCGTTATTACAAATCGATGATTTTTGTGCAGAGGCAAATGAACGGATCATTGCTGATTACCTTTTATCGGGTCTTCTCGATCATACTCACGAAACGTTTTTTAAGAATAACCACCAATTGAGACCAGGAGAATACCTAATCGCAGAATCTAATGGATTGACGATTAAATCCTATTGGGACATTGAGATCAAAGAAATCCACTATCCTCGAAAAGAGGATTATGCAGAGCGTTTTTATGAACTCCTTGCGGATTCAATTCGACTCCGATTACGCACGGATGTTCCCATAGGGACCTGTTTAAGTGGAGGCTTGGACTCTTCCTCTATTGTATGCCTGGCAAACAAGTTGATGTTCGAGGGGAATCACATCGACCATCGGTGGGTAGGGGAAAGACAAAAAACCTTTTCATCCTGTTTTGAGGATACGATTTATGATGAGCGAAGATTCATTGAATCGGTCATCCAACATACGAAGGCGGAGAAAAATTATGTCTTTCCAAGCGCGGATGCCTTCTTTGAGGAGATGCCTCAACTTCTTTGGCATCAGGAAGAACCCTTTGGCTCCACAAGTATCTATGCCCAATGGAACGTGATGAGGCTTGCAAAAGAACGAGGCGTCACGGTCCTTTTAGATGGTCAGGGAGGGGATGAATTGTTGGCAGGCTATCTCCCATCCTTCTATGCTCTTTTTAAACAAACAATAAGGCAAGTAGCTATAGCCTCCCTCATAAAAGAAGTAAAGGGTTTCTTAAAACATCAGGATTGGAGGATCGATCAATTTATTCCGAGAGTTATGGCTGCTCTGGTTCCAGATGTCTTCAAACCCTTGTTTCAACACTCGAACCCATATGGATTTCGGTGGGTCAAGGAAAGGTTTAAAAAGAAATATCATCGGAATTTTTCAAAGCCCAATAGATTTGAAAACGAATTAAATAATTATCTCTATCATATTTTTAAATCTGCGGTCCTCCCCGGTCTTCTCCATTATGAGGATCGCAATTCAATGGCTTACTCCATCGAAACCCGGCTGCCTTTTCTTGATTATCGTCTGGTTGAATTTGTGTTTGGCCTTCCTATGGAATTTAAAATTAGGGAGGGAGTAACCAAAACCATTTTGAGGAAGGCAATGGAGGGCGTCTTACCAGAGGAAGTCAGGAACCGCATGGACAAGATGGGATTTGTCACCCCGGAGGCTGATTGGTTCAAGACAAAATTAAGAGACCCTATCCGTGAAATATTTAACTCAAAAAGTTTTTCTGAAAGAGGCATTTTTAACATTGCCCATGTCCATAAAACATTTCAAGATCATTGCAATGGAAAAGTGGACAACCATTCGATGATTTGGCGATGTGTGAACCTGGAGCTTTGGCTGAGAACGTTTATCGATAAAAATCCATCATCACCAGATTGGAAAAATAGTGGAAATTAAAAGTGAAATGAGCCTTCGGAAATCCTTCTTAAATCGTTCTTATATTCTGCCGCTCTGCTTTCTGGTTCTAATCAGCGCAGGTTTATATCTGAACTCTCTCGATAACCTCTTTACGAATTGGGATGATAGCATGATCTATTCTAATTCCGAAGTCCGAAGTCTCAGTTGGGAGAATGTACGCACCATATTCACTCTTAAAAAAGGAGGGACCTACCAACCCATTCGGGTGCTGAGTTATGCCATTGATTACCACTTCTGGAAACTCAATCCGTTAGGTTATCACATTACGAATATCCTCTTTTACATCTTTACCTGCATCATGGTCTATTTTACTCTCTTCCACCTTTCTAACCACTTAAGGGAAAAAGCATCTCCTGATTCCCATGGAAGGGTCGCCATTTTTGGAGCCCTCTTTTTTGCCGCCCATCCTGTGCACGTCGAAGCTGTAACTTGGCTTGCGGCCAGAAAAGAGGTGCTCCAGGGGTTCTTCTTCTTCCTTGCCTTCTTTCTTTACATGAAAGCAAGTGAAGAGGCGAAAAGGAAAACCTTTTACTTAAGTCTCGTAATCGTCTTCGTTGTTTTTGCAATTCTCTCAAAACCCTCCGCAGTGGTATTTCCCGCCGTGATCATTGTCTATGAGATGGCAAAGCGAAGAGAGGGTCTCATCAACCTTTTAAAACATCACTGGGTTTTCCTTCTCGTCTCCGTTGTCCTATCGGCCCTCTTCACTTTCATTTTATTAAAAGTGATGTTCGAAGCGGGTGGCATTAAACAGTATCCAGGGGACAACATTGCCACCAACTTTCTTGTTTTATTGTATGTTTTTATGCACAATATAATACTTCTTATTTTTACGATCAATTACTCGGCGGCTTATGCATTTACTATAGCGATGCCAGTAGTTTCTCTTAAGAATATTGTTTTGGCCCTGATCACGCTCTCTTTAATTGGAGTCAGTCTTTATTCGCTTCGCAGAACCAAAATAATATTTTTTTCATTTTTCTTCTTTCTAATAACTCTTCTTCCTTACTTGAATATTATTCCCATCAGTACTCTTAAGGCGGACCGATATGTTTTTATCGCCTCTTTTTCTTATGTGTTTTTATTGGGTATACTTTTTGATCGATTGTACGTCTTTAAACAAAAGAAGTTTTCAGAAGAGTTTTTTAAATTGCTTTCAGTTGTACTCTTTATATTTCTGTTAGCATGTTACTCGTTCATGACCATTCGACAAAATAAGGTTTGGGAAAACAGTTATACGTTATGGTCTGATGCAGTTGAAAAACACCCTGAAAGCAACAGAGCGAACGCTTTAATGGGGGTTGTCTATATGGAATTGGGAATGGATGGTGAGGCTGTAAAATATCTTGAACGAGCCATTGCTCTTCTTCCTTACGATTATCAATCGAAGAATAATCTGGGAATTGTTTATGGCAGACTGGGTTATTATGAGAAAGCGGTCAACGAACTTTTGACAGCCATCTGGTTACGACCGGATAACGATTCAATCAGGATTAACCTCTCCGTGCTTTACCAGAGGGAGAAAAAATATGATGAAGCAGAAAAAATCATGAGACACTTGGTCGATAAAAACCCTAATAATTCTGCGAATCTCCGCTTTCGGTTAGCCGGTGTATATAAAGATGCAGGGAAGTATGAATCGGCTCTTTCAGAGCTGATTAAATCCTCAGAGTTAGCCCCGAATATCATCAACCCTTATGAAGAGATGGGAAACATTTATTCAAGCAGGTTGAAGGATCGGGAAAAGGCGATCTATTATTATTCCAGAGGAATTGAGGCGGCGCCGAAGGCAAAATCGAGGGTGGAAGACCTGAGGTGGATGGTTCAGGATCTGCAACGGTAGTAACGCAAAGCGCATAGCGCTGAGCGCATAGCGTATAAACACAATTGGAATAATGGAATAGTGGAATGGTGGGAAAAGAGAATAAAAAAGAAATTCAGGAAGAGATTCAACGCAAAAGAATAGAGAAAGCCCTCGAACAGGGATACAAGAGAAGGAAAGAGGAAAGCCAATCTATTGTAAAAGAATTTAAATTCCTCGAGTTTGATGGGTGGGAAGAAGAACAGTGCGCATAATAAATGCGTTGACATAGTAATATATTTTATACTATAGATAGTAATAATATTTGTAAAGGGCTGAATTTATGAAAGAAAGATTGAGTGTTACGATTGATTCGGATTTGGCCGCAAAGATTAAGAAAATCTCTACAGAAGAAAATATCACTCAAAGCAAAATTATCGGTGAGGCGATAAGGCTCTGGGAAAAAAGAAGAATTGAAAGCTTAATGCGCCGCGGTTACCTGGATTCATCTGACGAGGACCTCTATCTGGCTGAGTTCGATTTGGAGGCCGGAAACGAGGCAGTGGAATGACAAAGGATGTGTTTCCGCGAAGGGGTGACATATGGTTAGTTAATTTCAACCCAGCCAAGGGGAGTGAACAGAAAGGAATGAGACCTGCCTTAATCATCCAGAATGACATCGGGAATGAAGTTTCGCCCGTCACGATTGTTGCTGCGATTTCGAGTGTGACCAAGGCCTATCCCATCAATGTAGAAATCAAACCCGCTGAAAGTGGTCTTACAAAGGATTCCGTCGTTAAGCTGAATCAGATTCGTACGATTGACAAGGAAAGACTGATAAGAAGGCTTGGGAGGCTGGATTCCCAAAAGATGAAAGAGGTGAACTCAGCGCTTATGTTGAGTTTGGGATTACAGGTATTGAAGTAACCCGATTAAAAACCGGAATAATGAAGTATTGGATCATTGGAATCATTGCAAAAGAAAAAGGGGCTTAAATGCTGACATTGATATCGATCATATTCGGATTAATGATAGGTAGTTTTTTAAATGTCTGTATTCACAGGCTTCCAAAAGAAGAGTCCATTGTGAAGCCGGGGTCGCACTGCCCGAAATGCCAGACGCCGATTCGATATTATGATAATATTCCTGTGTTAAGCTATCTCATACTGGGAGGAAAATGCAGATATTGTCAGGTATCTATTTCAATTCAATATCCGATTGTGGAGGCCATCACCGCCTTGAGTTCTTTCTTTTTGTTTATAACATTTGGTGTCTCCCTGAGCTTTATTTACTATTTCTCGTTTGTAGCAGCTCTCATCGCCATCACGGTCATTGATCTGTACCACCAGATCATTCCTGATGTGATCAGCCTCCCGGGCATCGTTATAGGACTTCTGGGGTCTTTGGTTATCCCCCAGATCACCTTTTGGTCATCTTTGATCGGAGTGCTTTCAGGAGGGGGAAGTCTCTTTCTGGTAGCGACGGTCTACCAGTGGCTATTTAAAAGAGAGGGAATGGGGGGCGGAGATGTGAAACTGCTGGCTATGATCGGGGCCTTTCTTGGCTGGAAAGCAGTGATTTTAACCATTCTCCTGAGTTCATTCATAGGGTCGATCATCGGTATCACGGTCATGTTAATCAAAGGGAAAGATTTTAAATACGCCATCCCCTTTGGCCCGTTCCTCGCTCTGGGGGCTGTGATTTCACTTTTTTTTGGGGAGAATTTAATAAGCTGGTATCTTTATATTAACAGGTAAGGTACTAAGAGGTTAAGGTAACGAAGCCCGTTTCGTGAGGCGTCAAGCGGTTACGTAAAAAGAATTGAGAGACGATAGACGTTACCTTTTACTTACGATACGGGCCCTGAACCTATCATGGTACAGGGCGGGCATCGTTACCATTACCTTTACCGTAACCTTTATGCAAAAACCTTCCTGGCTATTTAAACGATTAAATCTCACCCTCAGGACGGAGGTCGTCATTAACATCTCCCTTCTGATGCTGGCTGCTATATTCCTGATCGGATTTACCACCTCAAGAGCCAATGAGAGAAATATCATTCAGGCGAAGATCAGGAATTGCGAAATCATGGTTCAGGATTTTCAAACGATTGTCGACTTCATCCTTCGGGAAAAGGGGGAATTGAGTTTGAATCCTTCCTCCATAAGAAAGGAGATTCAGGATTTTATCCAGATATACGGGAAAGATCGAAGTTTATACCAATTAGTTGTGACCGATCAAGAACGAAAGGTTATTGCCAGCCAGCGTACGGAATGGATCGATAAGAATGATGATCATTCTCTGTTGAAACATTCCATGGAGACAGGGAGCATTCTTACAGAGATTGAAAAAGAGGGGGGTCTTTTGTCATCGGAATACAAGAAGCTGGCGGTGGCTTCACCCTTATGGATACGAGGAAAGATGGTCGGTGGCATCTTGATGGAAGTGTCCACCGGAGATGTGATGAGACGTTTATTAGACTATCAAAAGATGTTTTTAATTTTAATCATCATCGACTCTATCGTCCTGATCGTGTTCGGAAGCTTCTTGCTTTCGAGAGTGCTTGTCAGACCCTTGAAAGATCTGGTCCGATTGACACAGAAAATCAGTGATGGGGATTTCAATCAGACCATTGAGGTGACCTCAACGAATGAGATCGGGCAACTCATTACTTCATTTAACAGGATGATCGAACGTTTAAAAGAAAAACAGGAAAATATCGAAATGCATCTCGAATCTCTCGAGTTAGCCAACGTCAAATTGAAACAGGCCCAGGAGGAGTTAATCAGGACGGAAAAACTGGCATCGATTGGAAGGTTTGCCGCAGGGGTCGCTCACGAGGTCGGAAATCCATTGGGATCCATTCTGGGCTACACCAGCATTCTGGCCCGTGAGGAGGCGACCCGGGAGGAGACCCAGGATTATTTAAAAAGGATTGAGAAGGAAATCGAAAGGATTAATCGGATTGTTAAGGAACTGCTCAATTTTGCAAGGCCCTCCAGATTAGAAATTCAAGAGGTCGAAATCAACAGGGTGATTGAAGATACCCTTTCTCTGCTCTCCTACCAGAAAAGCTTCAAAAATATCGAAACCCGCCTAAATCTTCAACCGGACCTACCCATGATCAAAGCCAATGAATCTCAGCTTTCGCAGGTTTTCATCAATATCGTCCTGAATGCGGTCGATGCCATGCCTGATGGCGGGGTATTAAGTATTGAGACGGAGAATTATGTCGTTGGAAGAAGCGTGACAGGTGATTTAGAACACCCCTATTTTCCAAGGCGAAGGGATGATCCTCTGGAGACCGATTATTTCCACCTGCGAAGCCCAAATCCTTTCTCTGTTCTCTTTACAAAATTTATTAGAGACGATCGATTGATAAAGGTCAAAATATCCGATACAGGAATGGGAATTAAAAAAGAAGATTTGGAAAAGGTCTTTGATCCTTTTTTTACGACGAAAGACCCCGATAAAGGCACGGGTCTGGGATTATCGATCTCACTCCGCATTATTGAATCCTTAGGGGGGGAGGTGAAGGTGAGGAGCGAAGAAAGGAAGGGGTCGGCCTTTGAGATATACTTCCCTGCAGCCCAATAAAAATGGAATAATGGAATAGTGGAATAATGGAAAATTGGGTATGAAAACTGAAAGGAAGAACGTCAACCGGGGCTTCAAGAAACTTCTTGTGTGGCAAGATGCAGTGTCTCTATATGTTCTGGCTTTTGAGATATTCGGAAAATTTCCGTTTGAACTCAAGAAGATTGCAGCAAATAGCATCGATGCTGCTCACAGCATATCAAGAAATATTTGGAAGGTTACTGCCGAAGGAGCTTGAAGGAGTATCTGAACCATCTGAATATTGCCCTTGGTTCATGTGGAGAATTTCACTCCTGTTACGAAAGCTGCATGCAAGCAGGCCAAATATCGAAGGAAGAATATGAAGAATTAGACGAGCTCCATTATAAGGTCGAAAACCAATTGTTGAAATTGATTGAATCACTTCAAAAAAAACAAAAAGATGGCCAATGGAAGGAAAGTTTTCTACCCGAATAAAACAAAGGGACGCTGAAAAAAGATGGAATGGCGGGGTAAGAACGATGGAATAATGGAGCTGTGGAGTAATGAGAAAAGATGGCGAATAGAATGATGAAGTGGTTGGAAATCGGAGTTTTGGGTTCGTTGATTTTACTCAATATTCCAATATTCCAATTTTATTAGTTGTCTTTGGGGTTACCCATTATTCCAGCATTCCAGCATTCCAATATTCCGGCATTCTATAGGAGGGTAAAATGATTCCCAGGCGAATTCTCATCGTGGATGATGAGGAGAGTTTTCGAAATGTATTGACCGTTATTTTAAGAAAAGAGGGATATGAAGTAGAGGGCGCAGTCAATGGAGAAGATGGGTTGAATAAAATCTCCGGTGCGGCGTTTGATCACATCCTTTGCGATATCCGGATGCCGCAGATGGACGGCCTTGAATTCTTACAGGAATCGAAGAAAACGGGGGTTAAGGCTCCGATTATTATGATGTCCGCTTTTGGGACCATTGATACGGCTATCGAAGCCATGAAATCGGGCGCCTATGATTATATCTCAAAACCATTCAAACCAGATGAAATTATTCTAACTCTGAAAAAGGCGGAGGAGAGGGAAAGGCTTAGAAAAGAGAATGAACTTCTCCGAAAAGAGGTTAAGAGGGAATACAGCTTTGAAAATATCGTCAGCAAAAACGATAAAATGAACAAGATATTCGAGATCATCAAGAAGGTGGCGCCTTACAAATCGACCATCCTCATCACAGGAGAAAGCGGAACAGGCAAGGAGTTGGTCGCCAGAGCGATCCACTATAACAGCGACCGGTCAAAAATGTTCTTCGTCCCGGTTAATTGCGGAGCCATCCCAGAGAATCTCCTCGAAAGCGAACTTTTCGGCCATGTGAAAGGCGCGTTTACCGATGCCATCCGAACCAAAAAGGGACTCTTTGAGGAGGCCGACGGAGGAACGATCTTTCTGGACGAGATCGGGGAGTTGCCGCCTCAACTTCAGGTCAAACTCCTGCGGGTGCTTCAGGATGGAGAAATCAGGAGGGTAGGGGAATCGAAATCCATTCAAATTGATGTGAGAATCATTGCGGCAACGGTTAAAGATCTCACGAGAGAAGTCAATGAAGGACGATTCAGAGACGACCTGTTCTACCGTTTAAATGTTCTTCACCTTTCCATCCCGCCGCTTCGCGAAAGAAAAGAAGATATTCCCATTCTCATCCAGCATTTTATCAATAAGCACAACCAGGGTTTGAACAAGAATATAAAAGATATGGACACAAAGGCCCTCGAACTATTGATGAACTATAAATGGTCCGGGAATGTGCGGGAGCTGGAAAATACGATCGAAAGGGCTGTGGTATTGACGGATGGAGAAAGAATTGAATTGGATAATCTCCCTTTCGAGATTCAGAATTTTCAGAACGAAGTTCCAATGGTCTCCATGGCTGAAGAGGAATATTCGGTTAAAAAAGCCTCAAGAATGTTGGAGATAGGGTTAATCCGGAAGGCTTTAAAAAAGACCAAAGGAAACCATACCCATGCAGCAAAGCTGCTTGAAATCAGCCACCGCGCCCTCCTGTATAAGATCAAGGATTATGGAATTGTGGAGAGTTGATTTTTAAGAAAATAAGTCGTTGAAAGGCTACGGTCACGAAGCCCGTTTCGGCACTCGGTTACGGTTACGTGTAAAGACTACCTCTAAAAATGTCCTTCCGGCGAAAGCCGGAATCCAGTCCCGCCTTTAGCGGGATTGATATGACTGGACTCCCGCCTTCGCGGGAGTGACGAATTTTGAATTATTAGAGGTTCCCTAAAAAATTAAACACGACAGACGTAGCCTTTTAAAAACGATACGGGCCTCGTTGCCCTAACCTTTACCCTTTTGTTTTTATTTTGACATTTTACCCATTTTGGAGTATAAAAATCGATAGGAGGAAACGAATGGCAATCCAAATATTTTCCCTCCTTATCATACTGCCTCTCCTTCTTGGAATCTTCTCTTGCGGACGCTCTGATCAGCTAGAGCCTAAATCAAAAACCAATTCGCCGCCTGTAATCAGGTCGGCTACGATTTTACCGGAGAATCCCACGCGGGAAAAAGACCTTGCCGTGACTGTTCAGGGGGAGGACCCGGACCAGGACCCCATCACCTACATCTACCAATGGGTTAAAAACGATGAAGAGATGGTAGGAGAGAAGATGAATATCCTAAGAAGCGGAACTTTTAAAAAAGGGGATATCCTACAAGTTAAGGTGGTGCCCTCCGATGGCAAGGTGGAAGGAAAGCCTTTTTTGTCAAATCCGGTAAAAGTCCTTAATTCTCCACCGATTGTTCAGGAAGTGAGAATCGAACCGAAAGTTGCTTCTGCAAACGAGGATTTAAAGGCGGTCGTCAAAGGGTTTGATCAGGATGGGGATTTTATCTATTACGCCTACAAATGGGAAAAGAGCGGGATGCTCATACCGGAAGAAGGTAAGGAGATATTGGAACAAAATCGATTCAAAAAAGGAGACTCCATTACTGTCATTGTGACTTCGGATGATCGGGATGTAACAGGCGCTCCCAAAAAATCGGATGCAGTCATCATATCCAACAGCCCTCCCATCATTGTTTCATCCCCACCAACTGCTGTAGAGAAATCGACCTATCTCTATCAGGTCAAAGCAAATGACCCTGACAATGATCCCGTGACCTTCGTTTTAAAATCAGGGCCAAAGGGAATGGAGATTGATAAAAATACTGGACTCATCCGCTGGGAGATTCGGAAGGAAGACAAAGGAACCCACCAGATAGAGATTGAAGCTTCTGATAACGAAGGAGCAAGAAGCGCTCAACGATACCTTTTGAATGTTGAATTCAGACCACAATAGTAAACCTGCACTTCTGAATAGGCCTTCAAAAACATGTTATTTTTTTGGTAAATAGAACGCCTCCAATGTTTGATGGTTTTGCCTTATTTTTTCCTTACCATTCCCACAAATTCTTTCACATCGATGATCTTGATTCCATGGAACTGTTTGAGGTTTCTCAGGTGGGGATCTCTGGAGACGATGAAGTCGGCTTTGGCCTCCATGGCACATGCAAGGAATATGTTGTCCGTTGGGTCCTCCTTGATCTTATGAAGGCTGTAGCGGCCTTCGGTGAAAAAAGCCTTCTCAATACCCAAACCGATAAACTCATCGATATCCTCTTTTGAAGGTTTAAACTGTTCCAGGATCCGGGGATAATGCAGCACCCGATAGAGCTCTGCCATAATCTCCTTCGATGTTGCCAGCGTGAACGCCCCATCTGCAATCATTTCCCTGAGCTCTCTGGCCAATTCCCCTCTTGGAAACGCCACACTGACCATCACGCTGGTATCGATGACCGCCTTAAGCACGGGCACGCCCTTTTGCCCTGACCGTTGTAACTGCCTCATCAATCACCTTGTCGATTTCATCCTGGGGATAGTCCTTAACCCCCTTTGCCAGCTTGTCCGTTATGTCTCTGAATCTTTGAGACCAGGACTTTTCGGTTTTCGGTCTCATCACCTTCTCCACTTGATGTTTCACAATAATTCCCTCCAGCATTTTTTTAACGGCCTGTCTTTCCCCTTCGTCCAGAGCAGAGATCATCTCGAACTGTTCTAAAAGCTCTCGGTCCATGAGCCTGTTAGCTGCGATCCCCGTGGTTTTGTCAAAAAACATCTCGTCTATGGAAACTCCAAGAGCCTTGGCCAGTCGAGCGCTTACCTCAAGAGTAGGGGAGGACTTATCCGCTTCATATCGCCTGATTTGAGAGATTGCTACCCCGCTTTGTTTAACCAGTTCTTCCTGTGTTAAGCCTTTTTCTTTTCTGAATCTCGATAGATTCCTTCCAAATGACATCGAAAGTGCCTCCTTTGGTATGCTTGTCTTGGGATCGAATTTCAACACAGGGTTTTGAGAACCCTTCTCAGAGCATGAAGATACCTTTTATGATATTAAACATACCTAATTGAGTATTATAAATATTTTAGGTTTAAAGTCAAGGTTTTTCTCTTGACCGGAGACCCCCCTCAGTTAAGGGTGTCATTCCATAAGTCGATAGGCGGGGCCTGCTGCAGGTCTAACCCCGCCTCCAACATAGTCGGGACAGGCCTCTGGCTCAGGCTCCGCCCCAGAGGGACTCCTGGCCCGGAGGGAAGAGCCTCTGGCTCGGAGAGAATGTCCCGCCTATCGGTACAGTTAAATTTTATCAGGCATGTTGTGACTCCCCTTAACTGAGGGGGTTAAAACCCTCTCTTTAAAATGTTTGACTTTTGTTCTTATTCTATGATTAAATGAGACAAATTTTCACATACGCTCTTTGAAAATCAGGCCCAAAATCGGGAGATTTGAATGAGAAAGGAGTCCGGTGGGGACGAATGAAAATGGGGGTTGAAAATAGCCAATTCTTACATCAGATTCAATCGTCCCGATGGGACTGTTGTTTTATATTTTCTTCCCAGCGATGAATCGCTGGGCTATTGTCATGCAGGCCCCCCTGGGGCATTAGAACAATTAAGTTACCGTCCATGTACATAATACCTGTAAATTTTCATACTTCGAGAGTGACAAACCCATCGTGAAAGTCTTACTATGAAATAAATTCATACCCCATGAGACAATTTTCAGGGTTTTTGGGGGTTTTTAAAAGGAAGGCCCAAGACAATCTATTGATTTGATAGGGTTATTTATATTTTTAAAATGGCATATTATTTGCTGCAAAATAGGGCTAAAATGAATAGAAGGGGTGTAACCTTACTTGAGCTGATCATCGTTATGGTGATCATTGGCATTGGAGCGACATTGCTTGCCCCGGGCATCGGTACTTGGATTCCGATTTATCGCTTAAAGGGGGCAACACGAGATGTGGTTTCGACCTTAAGAACCGCCCAGATGAAGGCAATTTCAATCAATACGGATTATCAGGTAAATTTCTCGAATGCGACGACCTATGTGCTTGAATATAGGAATACACTTGGTGTCTTTGTCACCGAAGGATCACCGCAGACACTCCCTTCGGGAATTCAGTTTACGACCTTTCCAAGGATTTTTCAATTTAATCCTAATTCTACTGCAAGCCTAACAGGAGCTTTAACATTAACCAACACCAAGGGGAGTACAAGAACCATTACTTTAACCACAGCCACTGGACGGATAAGGGTTGATCCGCCCTTATAGGAGCCTATTGAACAAAGGCTAATACACTCTTCGACCGTTCGACAGGCTCAAGGCTCAGAGTGAACGGAGTTTATAAATTGAAATCATTTATTTTTTCCTTTCAGCTGAGCTTGTCAAAGCATGAGCTCTTCCTTCGACTTTACTCAGGACATTCGGAAAATAAACCGTTCGTCCTGAGGCTCTCGAAGGGTGAATGGTACGATCAGAACATGCTTGTTGAGGCATGGAAAGTGGCAGGAGAGAAATGCATTTGAATCAAAAGGGGTTTTCACTTCTCGAAGTTCTCATCGGCCTGGTTATTTTAGCCATTGGCATCCTTGCCATTACCGGAATGCAGATCACTTCGATCCGGGGGACTTCTTTTAGCAACCGTTTATCCCAGGCATCTGTCATTGCACAGGAGGGATTGGAATCTTTAAAAAGTTTGCCCATCAATGATGTCAGATTGAATACGAACGATTACAATGAGCCTGATTCAGGAATTTTTCAAAGAAGATACCGTTCAGATAGAAATCCCGAATTTGTTACTCTGCGATATACAGTTTCCTGGGTAGAGGATGGATCGACCCGTGAAGTCTCTTTCTCAACAGTAAAGTCACGGTAGTATTATGAATAAAAGACTTTTTAAATCCACAGCAGGCGTTACGCTTATTGAACTTCTCATTGCGCTCGTGGTCAGCGCGATTCTTGTTGCAGGAATCTACCGAGTCTTCATTCACCAGCAGAGAACCTATCGCACGCAGGAAGATGTCGCTGACATGCAGCAAAATGTTAGGGTGGCCATAAACCGGATGATCAGAGAAATCCGCATGGCAGGTTTTGGAGGAAAGAACGAAAATACAAATGGCAATAATGACATCATTAATGTTTTCGGAAATGTAAACACTTTTACAAGTATTATCAATCCCGCAAATGATGTGACAGTCGATGGAATCATACACGATCAAATCACTCTGCTGGCGGCTTATGATCAAATTGCAACATTAGAAGAAGATGTCGTAGCCGGAAGTAATTCCTTTAAGGTTAATTTTACGGGAAACACCAGATTCGATCAACCCTGGAGAAAATATGTATGTATCAACGGCCGCAATAGCTACGCGATTATTCCCGCTGGTGGAGACACTTTAACTCTGGAGGGAGGAGGAACCCTTAATGAAAACCATTCTGCCGGGGAGCCTGTATTTTTAGTCAGAGCCATTAGATATGGGTTAAGAATGGATAATGGGACTTCTGTTTTATTTAGAGATCTATACCCTGCGACAGGGGGGAGTCAACGAGTAACTGTCGCTGAGAATATTGAGGCGCTCCAATTTCGATATGTCCTTGCAGATTCATCAGAAGTAGATACACCTGGAGATCCAAGACAGGTTCGGGGAGTAAGGGTTACCCTTACTGCAAGAACCCAGATGAGCGATCCTGAATTAAAGACAGGAGGAGGGTTTCGGAGAAGGACTTTAGTAACCTACATTGATCTGAGAAATCTTAGAGACGAAACTCCATAAAGTCATTAATCAGTCCATAATTATTTGGACACTTCAGATATAATCCCTCCTAACCTCCCTTTGCCAAAGGGAGGAATTCCCCTCTTTGGAAAAGAGGGGGGAGGGGAGATTTTCAGAAGAGTATATCTGCTTAATTATTGACCCCTTAGTATTTAGGGGAAGGAGGGAGAACAGGAATGTTTTTAAAAAAATCGCACCGTTTTTTGGCAGATCAGCAAGGAGCCTCATTTATTATTGCTCTTTTAATATTGTTGGTTCTCACATTGATCGGGATCAACGCTATCAACACCTCTGTTTTTGAAACGAACATAGCCGGAAATGAAAGGCTTTATAATAATGCCTTTTTTGTGGGCGATGCAGGGGTCGATTATTTTTTTGGAACGTGTAAAGCATTCATTCCTATACCACAGACCTCGGGAACCATCCAAAGTAATGTGGTGGGATTAAATTTGGGTGGAAGCCGTTTTAATGTAAACTGGAGAAAGATAAGGGAAGAGACGGGTCCGCCTAAAAAGGTTGAATTTTTAGTGATCTCAGAAGGGGTTGCACCAAACTTTCCGATTGCTGGCAGAGTGACGATAGAGGCTATTATCGAAGGTGTGGACGCAGAACCACTTCCTGAATATCCTGGGGGGTCAACATGAAAAAACAATTATTTTTCTTCTTAATTTTCATTTTTTTAGCTCCGGTCATTACCTACGGACAATCCGACCTCTTTGAGATCAGAACGCCGAATGTAATGATCATCTTCGACACATCCAGTTCAATGAATATGGATGTAAATGGGGTTTTGGTTCCATCGGGAAAGGCCAAAGGAGTGGATGGTGATCCCAACAAAGATTACCAGGGAGGAGGAGATCACCCCAACAGCAAACTCTTCATTGCCAAACAGGCACTCGGAAACGCTCTCAAAGGTCTTGAAAATATAAACCTGGGCTTGGCAACCTACGGACAGAGAAAACAGGAAAAGTGGAGGGGTTATTTTAAAAAATGCAAACCTGCCCAAGTATCAAGAAACTGGTGCGAGAAAAGATATTGGAGATGGAGACAGATCGTCAATGCTGTTGATGGCCCAAGATATGCCAATGATTTTTCCAAAGACAGCTTTAAAGATGCCTGGGGGGTTCCTCGTTCAAATGTAAGCGAAGGATCCCGATTCTTTAGGACGATCAGTCTTTACGATAAACCCGTAAGTTCAATTCCCCCACATAGTAATTTAAAGACAAAATCATATGATTGGTGGTATACGGTCACGGAGATAAAATATAACGCCGAATATAACTGGTATACCTATAAATATGTTTCAGATCCACTGACTTATGACACTTATGAAGAGACAACCAAAACGCTCGACCCCTGCGGCTCTTGTAGTGCGGACAAAGAGAATGATCCGTTTCCAATAATATGGCCTGACGGAGCCAACCCTCAATGGGAAACTTACTTTAAGAATGATAGCAGAGGTGTCGCATATAAGGATGAATATGATAAACCTTTCGGGAACAATCCTGGTAAAAAAAATTGGTGGGATTGCAATGCCAAAACTCAGTCTGCAAAACCAGTATGTTGGGATCCAATTGTACCTGTATATGATTATGGATGGAGAACCTATACAGGGATAAAGTCAAGTGTTTGTGATGATACTAAGGACCAATCTGACGGATGGAGGTATGTAAGTGGTTGTTATGATTCTTCCGAATATTATTATCCAATCGGAACATCGCCTGCCTTATCTTTTCATTCAGTCGATCGGCCGCATACGTGGAGTTATTTTAAGATTACTTTAGGTTCCCCAGACACATGGAAGGAATCAAATCAACAGAATCCTTTCTACCCTGGTCCTGCTGGAGGCCCTGGAGTAAATCCCAATAACTTCCTTTTCATCAACTTCCCGGAGACCGATGATGCATCAAATGATTACAAGGTGAAAAAGGAGATTCTAAAATGGCTCGATTTAATGCCTGTTCAGAATCCAGAACCACCTAATCGATGGCATACAAAGTTGCCCCTAAAAGCAGATAGTATTACGTCAAACACCATCGAATCTCTTTTTACTCCTTTAGCCGATACCCTTGTTCAAGCTAAAAAGTATTTCGAAGATTACATCTTTAAGTATAACGGAGGAGATGACGCAAGCAAATCTAACTGCAGAGGTAATTACGTCATCCTTATGACGGATGGCCTGGAGAGCGCCAGATTTAAAGGGCCAAATGACCCGGATTATGATGCGGCCGCGAATGCGGCCAAAGAGTTGATTGATTTGGTCAAAGATAAAGATGGCAAGTCTTGTGGAGTTAAAACGTTTGTGATTGGATTCGGCGTTGGTTTGGGTGATAAGCCTGAAGTATTAGGAAATATTGCAAATAAAGGAGGCACGGGAAGCGCCTATTTTGCAAAGGATTTGTCACAGTTAACAGAGGCTTTTAAAAAGATTTTCCAACAAATTGGCCCCGGGTATAGCCGATCTAATCCAGTTGTGGCCAGTGCGAGAGACAGGATTTACAGAGGTTATTTTAACCTCCCAGGCTGGGAAGGCCATTTAATTGCTTTCGCTTTGAGTACGGATGGAAGCATAATAGACCAAAATAATGACAAAAAGATCGATGAAAAAGATACACTATGGGATGCGGGGTATTCTAAAGATATTGACAAGAGCGCGAGGGCTACGGTTTACACCTGGGATAAGGACAAGAATCCAAATTTATTTGAATTTAATGAATCGAAAGCAGGGGCACTAAAAGATTTAATCAACTCACCTGAAGAGGACATCAATGAGGATGGGAAGAAAGATATCGAAGATGTTAAAGCCATCATTCGATTCATACTGAATCCCGGGTCAGATGGAGGAAAGTATAAGGGAAGCAGATCCACCACTTGGAGCCTCGGAGATATTTACCATTCAACGCCATTGATTGTGGGGAAACCTCCTTTTAATATTCCAGATGATCTGTTTCCTAAAAAGTACTCACAGTTTAAAGAAGATCAGAAGAACAGACTAACTACAATTTATGTAGGCGTCAATGATGGAATGCTCCATGCCTTTGATGCAAAGGATGGTAAAGAGAAGTTTTCAATCATCCCCAAAAACCTTCTTGGAAAATTAAAAGAAATTAGAAAAGCATATCAATTCTATCTGGACTCAAGTCCGAGGGCTTATGATGTCTACTTTTCAAAGGGAAAAAATAAATGGATGACTGTTCTCCTCAGCGGCCTAAGGGGTGGTGGAAATTATTATTTCGCACTCGATGTTACTGATCCGGATAAACCGGAAGTGCTATGGGAAATGACCGATCCTGGCATAGGATATACCTGGTCCAGACCTGAAGTTGGAAGGGTGAAAATCGGGGGGCAAGAGAAGTTTGTAGCCTTTGTTGGAGGAGGATACTCTGATCCGAAGGAATCGAAGTATGATAATATTGGAAACTCCTTTTATGTCATCGACGTTGAAGACGAAGGGAAGATTCTGAAGAAATTCGATGTCGGAAATAAATCGAATAAAGTCCCTGCCGGCGCCTCTGCTTTCGATAAAGATGGCGATGGTCGAATCGACAGAGTCTATTTTGGGGATATTCAGGGAACCTTATGGAAAATAAAAATCGACGGTGAAGAGGATGTTAATAAGTGGGGGCTGGTAAAACTATTTGAACCTGCCGTAAAAAATGCAATATTCTATCCCCCAGCAGTAACCAAAAATAATCAGGGAAAAGTTTTGGTCTATTTTGGGCAGGGGGATGAGTTAGATCTGTTTGAGAAAACGAGAACATACTTTTTCTATGAAATCTGGGATAAGGGTGATTCAGGAGAAAAGATTTGGGAAAAAGAGTTTACGAACAAAGGTGAAAAGGTATTGGCCAGCCCTGCTGTGGGGAATAATATAGTGTATTTCACCACCTGGCAATATACAGGAATCGAGGCGGATTGTGGGGCAGGTACAGGGAGGTTATACGGATTAACTACTACCAAGGAAGGGATTGAAGGAGGAATGGCAGGATTGTTTTACGATATAAGCGGAACCAAATTAGACAAACCAGTTGAATCCATTGATCTTGGTAAAGGAATTCCGTCTGCTCCAGTAGTCATTCCCGGGAGAGTTTATATCTCTACCAGTCTGAATGCTAATAATATCATAAGCATCCCAATTCCTCCTTGGGGAAGAGGCAAGCTAAAATCCTGGAGAGAGGTTTTTTAAGCTTTTTAGCTTAGAAAAATTTTCATACCCCGTAGAAGCAATTTTTGTGAAGAACCACTCTCATAAGGGGGGTGATATTGAAAATAGCCCAATAAATCAATGGGTTAAAGAAATTTTGCCGAATGGCATAGTATTTGCTATATAAATAATCAAAGAATATAGACCGAAAAAGCCAAACCACGAGCGATTGTGGGGCGGAAAGCCACGGATCCCAGGAATGGCGGGATGGCCGGGTTGCCGAAGTCGAAACTTAGGAAACCGGGTTACCGTGGCTGAAAAGGTAATCCGGTTTTTGCTTTAAGAGAAGGAGTTAAATATGAAGAACCAAAAAGGAGTGACATTGATCGAATTGATTATCGTAATAGTAATCATTGCCATCGGAGCAACTTTGATGGCTCCTGGAATCGGTGCCTGGATGCCTCATTACCGGTTGCGAAGCGCCACAAGGGATATCGCTTCAACAATGAGAATTGCACAGATGAAAGCCATTTCAAACAATCTGACCTATCAGATCGCTTTCGATCCTCCCAACAGAAGTTACATCCTTCAGTATGATACGGGCGGCATCATTGTCAATGATGGAGGTACCCAGGTATTGAACAACGGAGTGCAATTCAATACGACATTTGCAGGAAATATTGCAGCTTTTCGCCCGGACTCAACCGTGACCGGTGGAAATGTGAGTTTGATTAATACGAAAGGCTCTCAGAAGACGATCTGGTTAGCCGGAAGGAGGATCAGGATTGAATAAAAAAGGGTTCACACTTATTGAAGTTCTGGTTGGCCTGGTTATCCTGGCTATTGGCCTTTTAGCCATTGCAGGAATGCAACTCACCTCTGTGAAAGGGAACTTCTTTTCGAGCAATTTGACCCAGGCCTCTGTTCTGGCCCAGGACCGTCTCGAAGTTTTGAGAAGTCTGGCATGGGGTCATGACGATTTAACAGGGGGAACACATAATGAGGGGACGATCCCGAACACGATCTTTACAAGGGAGTATACTGTCGCTGTCATTGTGGGGACAACGATGCTCGATATTACCGTGACCGTGCGATGGAGGGATGATACCGATCATTCCGTATCATTCTCCACGGTCCGATCTCAATAAGGAGGTTGTGCCTTAGACATTTGCCCTTCGACAGGCTCAGGACGAATGGCTAAGCGATTTATTTTAAACATCCCGTAGTCCGTTCGTGGTGAGGCTCTCGAACCATGAACGGAATTACAACCAAGTCTCAAAGGAGAAGAGGATGAACAAAAGAGGACTGACGCTTATCGAACTTCTCGTTGTTCTGGTCATTAGCACTATCCTGATTGCAGGAATCTATCGGACCTTCATCCATCAACAGCATACCTATACGGTCCAGGAACAGGTCGTCGATATGCAGCAGAATGTGAGGATGGCCATCAATCAGATGGTCAGGGAGATCCGGATGGCAGGTCTCGGAGGACGGGATGCAACAAAATGGGGCGCAAGTGGAATGCACGGGGTCTATAAGAATATAGTCACCCCTTCGGACGATGGGCAATCGATAACCATCGTGGGCGCCTTTCAAGAGATGACCTTCCTTACAGCCAATGCTGAAGCAGGAGTGACGATCAAGATCAATGTCAACGATGCTTCGGGTTTTAATACAGGAGGGCTTCAATATCTATGCATGAATGGAACTGAAACCGTCAGGATTAAAAATATTGTAGGCAATGAGATCGAACTCTTCGACCCCCCGACGGAGAACCATTTTGCAAATGAGCCAGTATTTCGAGTAATGGCTATCACTTATTCAATTGGAGATTTTGAAGGAAAACGCTCCCTGATGCGAAATGACAATATAGACCCCGCCCAGCCTTTGGCTGAGAATATCGAACTTCTTCAGTTTACCTATACGCTCGCTGATGGAACAGTCTTCGTGGGCACCGTGCCCGGAAATCGGCGAGACGAGATACGGATGGTTCAGGTGAACATTACGGCGATGACCGATCGAAACGACCCTGAATTAGGAGGGGGAGGAGACGGTTTCAGAAGGAGGACGCTTACCTCCAACATCCAGTTGAGGAATTTATCGTCAATATGAGAAGGAGTTGATATGGAGTCAAAAAGGATAATGGATAATCAAAAAGGAATTGCGCTGGTGATCGCCCTGGTCATGCTGCTGGTATTGACCCTGGTGGGGTTGAGTGCAGTCAGTATGACCAACTTTGAGACGAACATTTCAGGCAACCAGAGGGTTTATAATCTGGCCTTTTATACAGCGGACGGAGGAACCGAAAACTTCCGCGGAAGAGTCTCCGGAGGCGAGTTTATCTATTCCGCAGTCACTACCGGTTCATATCAGGTCACCATTGGGGGAAATGCCTGCAATGTCTCGTATAACAAATGGAATCGGAAAGATGCAGAAGGGGATTTCGTCGTATTTAAGATAAATTCCGAGGGGAGAGCCCCTTTTCCTTCGACAGGAAGGGTGACGATCGAATCGGTTATCGAAGTGCTGACGACCATACAGCCGGGATATAACTAAGGCATACTATGAAGAGGAGGTATGGAGGTATGAAAAAGATGGTACTTATTAAATCAATGATATATGCATGTTTGTATTTTATTTTTGTTGGCGCTGTCTTTGCCCAGGAAGAACTAAAAACACTGTCTGACGACCCTTTTTACCAAGCAAAGCGGCAGACGGAGACAGCCAAATTAAACGCCAGCTTTGACCCGTTAGAGAGGGCAACCCTTCATACAGGGTATGCCGAAGAGAGATTGGCAGAGGTGAAGGCGGTGGTGTCTAAGGGTAGGCATGAGTTTGCAGGTGACCTATTAAAGAATTACGAAACATCTATAAACGGAGCCGTGGATGAAATTAACAGGGCTCAGGCACAGGGAAGAGATGTAAGTGAAGCTCTATCGGCTGTTGAAAGATCCACCACGAAACATACCGAGGTCTTGACCGATTTGCTTGGTAAAGTGCCCGAAGAAGCCAGACCTGCTATCAAACGCGCCATAGAGGTCTCCAAACGCGGAAGGAACACCGCCCTTGATAGGCTGGAAAGGATTCAAAGAGGCGAAATCCCTGCTGGCAAACCAGAAGGAGTTGGACCACCAGGGAAACCCGAAAGGCCAGAAAGGGTGGAGAGGCCGGGGAGATCAGGTATACCAGGAGGTATTGATAGGCCGGGAGGATTTGGTGGTCCTGGCGGTGGAAGACCGGGTGGAGGTCCACCTGGTGGTAGAGGAAGATAGCATAGCAATAACCGCCACAGCACATAACAAATCGCTCAAGGGGATCCGATCTTGCGACCGCACCCCTTAGCTTTTACGAAGGCCCTAAGGAGGAATAAAATGAAAAAGTTTTTCTTAATGATCTTATCACTTGTCTTATTCATTCCATTTCAGGTCTCTGCCCAGGATGACCTCTTCCAAATCAAAACTCCAAATGTGATGATCATCTTCGACACTTCCAACTCGATGGACCAAAAGCCTGATGGATGGTCACAGGGCTCTGGTAATGTGAGGGTTGATAGCGAGGGCAAAATTGTTAGCGCTCCGAATGGGACAGTATATAATTTCGAAGGAGGGGGTAATCATCCGAATAGCAAACTTTATCAAGCAAAGTTGGCCTTAAAGGAGATCATTGATACGGTCGTGAAAGACAGGGTCAATTTAGGTTTTTCCACTTATGCTCAATTGAAAACAGAAAATAGACGTGGTTATTATAAAAGAGACAAGCGTAATTACAAGGCAGATGAGTGGAGGTGGGATAAACTTTACTGGAGATTCAATAATTATAAGCATACCTATACGGCGACGAGTTTTTCATCGAACAGTTTTAAAGATTTTACTGGGTATACCCATACGGGTGTGAGCAAAAATTATACTTTCTCCTATTCCCATACTTTCCATAATTCGAAAAAAAACAATAACAAGAATGAACCCCCACCCCATCCCCCCGGAACTTACACCGCTAATTTAAAATATACTGTTACCAATATTGTCTATAATGCGGAATATAACTGGTATACCTATTCTTACGAATCGGATGCGCACGATCATTATGAGGGGCAAAATCTATCCAAGTTTAAGACCAGCGATGCTCTGATCGATTGCAAATCCGAGTTCCCAAAAGATTGGCCATCAGGAGGTTGGAAGACCTACCACCCAGGAGATAGCGAATATGATGCCAACCCAACAAAATGGGAGTGCAAAGGTCCAACAAAGATAGCTGGTTATGATTACTGGACAGTCCAGTGGACGTGGTTACCATTTAATAACTCTACAAGTTGCCCATCCACCTCTGGTTCAGATAATTTGACAGATCCCGATCCAAATAATCAATACACGAAATGGTATCTGGTGGATCCAAACGACCCTGCCCTCTCATCGACGCATACGGTGAAGGTGACTCAGAAGAATTGTTACGATTGGTCAACCTACTATTATCCTGCGGATGGGTCGACCAATAAACCCCATACCTGGAGCTATTTTAAGATTAGCGGTGGAACCTGGCAAGTAAACAATCAAACCCCCAATTACTACCCTTCAAAGGATGGTTCCGGAAAGTTTAATAACACCCCGGGTGCATTCGATAACCACTTTTTCTTCGTCAACTTCCCTGACGATAAGGACTCAAATTTTAAGGATTCTGACAGAACCGTCAATAAAAATTTGATTAACTCATTCTTAGATTTAAACCCCGTTCAGAGCCCTGAGACCGGAAGATATTGGACAAAATTGCCAATTCATGAGAGTTATGGAAAAAAGGGTTTGACATCAAATACACAGGCCTCCACATCAACTCCACTTGCAGACTCCCTGGCATGGTCTTTTTTATACTTCAATGACTACATCTTTAATTATAACGGGGGCGATTCATCCAGTCAGGAAAAGTTTGGTGAGACACTATGTCGTGGGAATTACGTCATTCTTCTCACCGATGGCCTGGAGAGTTGCAGGCTCAAAGGGGGTCTTCCGGACTACGATGCAGCTCCCCAGGAGGCTGCCAACCTGCTGGGTATTAATGTCAAAACATTTGTCATCGGCTTCGGAGAGGATATCGTCGGGAATCAGGCCCTCAAAAACATCGCAGTGGCTGGCGGAACCGAAAAGGCTTACTTCGCCGCTAATATTAATGAGTTAAAAGCGGCCCTCGCTTCTATTTTTCAAGCCATTACCGGTCAGTATTATGGGAGGTCCAATCCCGTCATCACCCGGGCAAGGGACCGCCTCTACAGAGGCAATTTCGATATTCGGGATGGAGACTATCTGGGCCATCTGATGGCATGGGATGCGGACAAGCAGACCGGCGTTCTTGCCCCTGATTTTGCGTGGGATTCCGGCGAAGAGATCACGAAAGCCGGAAGGGGAGTGGTTTATACCTGGACCGATGAAGGGCTAAACCCCACCAGAAAAGAATTTAAAGTGAGTGAATCCTCCCTTTACCCATTTGTCAACCCGTTGAATGAGGATATCGACGGAGACCTGGATGTTGACAGCGACGATGCTAAAACAGTGATAAATTTTACCCTGCTTCCGGAATATGACAGCGGAAAGTATAAAGGGAAGAGGGCGCTCAATGTGGATATAAAGGGGACGGCTTACCCCTCCTGGAAATTAGGCGACATTTACCACTCCACGCCTGTGGTCATAGGAGAGCCCGCCTTCTTATTCAAAGATAATGATTACACCGCATTCTACAATACGAATAAGAACCGCGAGATGATGATTTATGTGGGCGCCAATGATGGGATGCTCCATGGATTCAAAAATAGCGATGGGAGAGAGCTTTTTTCCATCATTCCTAAAAATCTCCTTGGAAAGTTGAAAGATTTGAGATCGACCCATGATTTCTATGTCGATTCAAGCCCCAAAGCTTATGATGTCTATTTTACGAGCGAATCAAAATGGAAGACCGTTCTCATCTCAGGACAAAGAGGCGGGGGAGCCTACTATTTTGCCGCCGATGTCACCAAGCCGAATGATCCCAAGATCCTCTGGGAATTGACCCACGGCAATATGGGCGATACATGGGCCAAGCCTGATATCGGAAAGATCAAGGACGGAGGGGATACAAAATTTGCGGCCTTCTTGGCAGGCGGTTACTCCACCACAGACAACAAAGGAAACAGCTTCTACATTGTCGATATCGAAACAGGAACAATCCTCAAAAGTTTTACAGTAGGAAACGCTACAAATAAGATCCCTTCAAACGTGACCGCCTATGACGCCGACGAAGACGGATATATTGACTATATCTACTTCGGGGATATCCAGGGGACCCTCTGGAAGGTGGATGTCCGGAGCTCTAATAAAAATGACTGGACTCTCTATGAGTTTTTCAAACCGGTCAACCCGAAATTGAGGCCCATCTTTTACTCCCCGGCGGTAGTGAAAAACAACGAAGGAAAGATCCTTGTCTTCTTCGGGAGCGGCAATGAATTGGGATTGACCACATTGACCACAAATTATTTCTATGAGATTGAAGATGAGGGAGCAACGGGAAAGGAGAGCTGGAGCAAGACCCTGGAGGACGGAGAGAAGGTCCTTGCCTCTCCTGCGGTGCTCAATAATGTCGTCTACTTTACCACATGGGTCTATAAGTCAAGCGGAGAATTCTGTGGCGCAGGCGAGGGAAGACTCTGGGGATTGAAGGTTTCGAAATTAGGTGAAAAGGGCGGAGGCGCCGGTCTGGTCACCCTGGACACGGACACTGGGAAGTGGAAGGCTCCACAGGAGTATATTTCACTTGGAGCAGGGATCCCTTCGGCCCCGGTCGTCACAAACGGAATGGTCTATATCGGCACAAGCTTGAATGCCAACAGGGTCATTCAGGTTCCCATTCCGCCACAGGCTGTGGCAAGGATCAAATCCTGGAGAGAAGTGGTGAGATAAAACAGATTGTGTAAAACGGTAACGGTTAAGATGCCCGTATCGTTAATAAAAGGTTACGTCTGTCGTCTTCTAATTTCTTAGACGTAACCTTAACCGATCACCGAAACGGGCTTCGTAGCCGTAACCTTTTTAAGACTCTTATTTCTGGAGTTGTTGCAGTCTTCTGATTCTCTCCTGAGCCTCAGAAAAAGATTGGTCCAGCTTTAAAGCTTGATTAAAGGTTTCGATGGCCTGAGAAAACATTCCGCTGGCTTCATAGGCGAGCCCTAAGTTGAAGTGAAGCCTCGCCAGTTTTTCTCGGGTCAACCCTTGAATCTGAGAGGCTTCTTTAAAGCATTGAATCGCCTGGGCGCTGTCCCCCTTCTCAAGAAAACAACTTCCAAGCATGAGGTAGCAGTCAAATTTGATCGCAGGATTCGAGGCGGCTAATTCAAACTCTGAGATGGCATAGTCAAAGAGCTCCATCTCCTTATAAGCGATCCCCAGATGATAGTGCATTTCCGAATCCTTGTCAGAGGGGGGAACTTCAGCCCCGCTATAAAGGGGTAAATTCTGAGATTCGAGGACTGAAGAGGGAAAAAGATCGGATTTATCATCGAAGGGTTTTATCTCTTCAGGTGATGGAAAAGCCGCAGGAGAAGGAACCTCAACCGCCGGCATTGTTTTAGGGATATCCTTGGAGATATTTCTGAGGATATCTCTGGATTGCGGCGGTGCATCAGAGCCCCTCAGTGCTTTTTTCGCCTCCGGGTCATCGGGTTTTAACTCCAGGACGCTCAGGTAATAGTTTTTGGCATCTCCCGATAACCCTTCCTTGAGATATAACCCTGCAATTTTATGAAGAGCATCAATGTGTTTTGGATTGATGGCGAGAACTTTTTTATAGATGGAGATTGCTCGCGAATTAAGATCTTCTTCCTCATAAAGCTCTGCCAATGTCAAATATTCTGCGATCGCTTTCTCATTTTCCCCATTCCTATAATAGAGATCGCCCAGTTTTAAATAGAGGCGCGTATCTTTGGGGTCGGCCTCGATCAGTTTAATATATTCCACGATCGCCTTCTTGGGCTGGCCCTTCATGATTAATTTCTGAGCAAGGTCTAAAGTCTTCTCTTTATCGAATGCCAAAAGGGTCCCTCTTCTTTAAAGCATTTATTATCCAGAGCATGAAACGATTCGCATTTTGTAGCGCAAAATTTCAGTCCCGCCAATGGCGGGACGCTACGTCCTCCCTTAGATTCAAATAATACCACGCTCTCCTTAATAATTCAAAACTTAATCAAAGAACCCAAAAAAGTCAAGTTTTTAGAAAATTCCATAGAAGTCTTTGGGTTAATGGTAAGGGCAATGAGGCCTGTTTTAAACGATGAACGATGGACAATGAACCATGAAAAAATAGGCTGATAAACAGTTCATCGTTTAACGTTTAACGTTCATTGTTCCTGACGGGCTTCGTCACCATAACCGTAACCCCAGAACCATATCTATCTTCATTGTTGAGGAGAACCCCAATTAGGGAAAAGTGCCTACAATAATATCGAACATGAGACGAGAAGTAAATGATTCATTTTCGTAAGTCTTCGTAGAAATTTCTTTCCAGGTGGATAAATATTGACCAATTTTCAACCATTCATTATAATAGAGGCAATCGTATTTCGTGAAATTCATGAGACATTCTAATAGATTAAGTGATTAAGATATTTAATGCTTTTGGCACTTATTTTGCTTATTAACTTTCCGATAGGTGACGGACTCGCAAAAAGTAAAAATTTCCTCATCTTGTCATTCCCGCGAAAGCGGGAATCCAGTAAAATAAAGAAGTTCTGGACTCCTGCTGGAGTTTATCCCGATGAAAATCGGGGCAGGAGTGACGGTTTTGTGGGTTTTTACGAGATCATAATAGCTAAAAATATAGCTCATCGGAAAGATTAATCATGGTTAAGAATTTAAAAAAGGTTTTGATTGTTGATGATGAAGAGACATTGACATGGAGCATGTCGAAAAGCCTTTCCAAAGACAGGGATAAATACGAGGTGCTCATTGCCAATAATGGAAAAGAAGCCCTGAACCAATTTAAGAAGAATGATATCGATCTGGTTATTTCTGACATTCGAATGCCCGATGTCAATGGGCTGGATCTGCTGGTGAAAGTGAAGAAAGAATATCCGAAGATCAAGTTCATTATCATGACCGCTTATGGGTCCTCGGATGTTCAGAAAGAGGCGAATCGCCGGGGAGCAATTGTTTATATTGAGAAACCCTTTGAAATAAACGACATCCGGAAGATCATCATCGATCATATCGGAAAAAAGAAGGGGTTTCGGGGCACGGTGGTGGGTCTTCAATTGACCGATGTGATTCAGATGAATTGCCTTAGCCGCTTGACCACTGCATTGACCGTGACCAAAGATGGAGAAAAGGGAACGATCTATTTAAATGAGGGAGAAGTCATTCATGCGGAATGTGGGAGTCAGAAAGGGACGGATGCTTTTTACCATATTCTAAGCTGGCAGGAGGGGGAATTTACTTTTAACATGGGAGTGACGCCTCCGATGCAGACAATCTATCAGAACTGGGAGCATCTGCTCATGGAAGGCATGCGAAGGAATGATGAAAAGATATAAAGAGATTTCTGAAAAAGTCCACAAATCTCTGATTACACGGATCAGGTAAGGATTACACAGAAGAGCGGAAGGTTGTTTTTCAGAGCTCTCTTGTAAAGGAAATCGATGAACATCATCATCACAAGGGAAGATTTGAAAAAGATCACCTTTTTTTTGGACAAGGTGGTTACTTCTTCCCTTGCCCATTCGGTCCTGTTGATCGATCGATCCGGACAGCTGATTGCCCAATACGGAGACAATCTGGAGATTGATGTTCTGTCTCTTTCCGCGCTGACCGCAGCAAACTTCGGAGCTACGGCTGAGATCGCCAAGATTCTTGGTGAAGAGGAATTCACGCTTCTTTTCCATAAAGGGAAGAGCGAAAATGTCTACTTCACCGCCGTTGGCGAACATGTCATTATGGTCACCCTTTTCGACGATAAGACCTCTCTGGGCCTGATCAGGCTGCGAATTAATCAGATTGCCGACGAGCTTTCAAATGCCCTCGTCTCGATCTTTAAGGAGAAAAAGGAAATCCCTATTTTGGAGCCGCAGCAGCTTTTATAGAAGAAGGAGAAACGGTTTCATGCCTTTTATTAACTTCAGTAAAGACGAGATCCAATGCAAAATCGTCTATTACGGCGCCGGATTCTGCGGAAAGACTACGAATCTTCAGTATATTTTTGCGCAGATGGGCGAAGACAGCAAGGGGAAGATGGTTTCCATCGATACACGGGGAGATCGGACCCTCTTTTTCGATTTCCTATCCCTGAATTTAGGAAAGATTAGAGGGTTTGATGTCAGAGTTCAGCTTTATACTGTTCCAGGACAGGTTCATTACGACGCCACCAGAAAATTGGTCCTAAAAGGGGTAGATGGCGTTGTTTTTGTCGCTGATTCGTTAAAGGTTCAGAGGAAGAAAAACATCGAAAGCCTTATCAATCTCGCAAAAAACCTGGCGGAGAAGGGCATCAGCATCCGAACGATTCCATTGGTCATCCAGTATAATAAACGGGACCTGGATGGGACGGATTCTGAGCTCCTTCCGGTTGAGACATTAGATAAAGATCTCAATTCCATGTTAAAAGTCCCATCCTTTTCTGCCAGCGCATTGAAAGGGGCGGGAGTGTTTGAGACCTTAAGGGAAATCAGCAAGTTGGTCGTGAAAGATGTAAGCCGAAAGATTATGCTCGTTGATCAACAAATACGTTGAGCCTAAAGGGGAGATCGATGACAGAAAAAACCATCGCAGAAGAGGATCTAAAAGGATTAGAAAAGGAGATCGATGCCGCTGTTGACAGGCTTTTTATAGAGAAGGGAAGAGAGCCAATGAAGAGCGCTCCAGTCAGCCCTCCGCCTCCCGATGTCTTTCAGGAGAGGAGAGAGGTCGAATGGGAAATGGTTCCGCCTGCTCCTTTGACTCCTTCAGCTTCCAGCCCTCTTGAAAAATTGGAGACACAGCTCCTTTCACTGGAATGGGAGATCACCAAAGAGAATCTCGGAAGGACAGTGGAGGAAGTCCTCGCCCTGTGGAAGGGCTTTAAGGAGTCACCGGACATCTCCAGCGTATTAAATCGAATGGTCAGGGTATTAAATTATATGATCCAGAATGAAGAAGGAATTCAACCCCACCTCATTCGGTTTTTGCTCGATTCAAAGGAAACGCTTAAGCTTTTAATGAGATTGGAGGCAGAAGACAACCTCAACGTTTATAAGAAATTGGCCCATGCCGGCATCGAGGCAAGATTTTCATGCCTGGAAGAGTTCCAGGAGGTCAAATCCAAACCCCCTTCTGTTAAAGTGGAAGCGCCTGAGGGGAAAGCAGAGCCTTCTCTGATGAAACCAGAATTGGTAGAAAAGATCATCCAGAGAATGGAGTCCTTCTCAGAAAGACTGAACGAAATGATAAAAACAATGAATCAGCATCTATCCGCTCACGAAAGGCCGGCAGAAAGCCCTGGACCACGAATCGGGGATGGGAGTCCTTTGAAGACGAGAGTAACCGTCTTCAAAACAGGGGAGAAATTGTTCGGAGTTGAGAGCGATAAGGTCTTTAAACTATTCAAAGTTTCCAGTCCACATACTAAAAAAATGATTCAATCGGGGAATGTCCGACTAAAAGGGCTTGAGGTGAGGATGATCGATTTAGGGAATTTGTTTTCCATCTCCGGAATGGATCAGGAGGAAGAGCGGCAGGTGTTGATCCTTAAAGGGGACGGAGAATATAAAGGTCTGATGATGGATAGGGTTTTGAATCGGCTATACGGTTTTTTGGAGCAGGGAGGGGATTCCAGCGCCCATCTTCTGGGGATGATCCGCTGGACTTATGAAGATCTTCCTATGAAAATTCCCATTTTGGACTTTGAGAAACTTTAAGAGCTGGATCACCGGATAAGTCGGGATCGTTCGATGACAGGAAGTATGGGCCAGGCAGAGAAGAGAGAGAGTGAAGGCGTACGGTTGAATCAGGCATTGGAAAGCAGCACAAATATCACCGAGAGCCTCATTGAAAGCATTGGGAGTGGAATTATTATTACCGAAATGAATGACACGATTACCTATATTAACCAGGCCGGGGAGAAGATATTGGGCTATTCGAAAGGGGAGGTCATCGGAAAACCTTTTGGCCTTTTCGGATTAAATGAGAAGCTGAATGTTTCACACTCCTTTCTTGATCAATCCGATAACCTCGATACGAGAAGAGAAGGCCGGATGAATAGAAAGGAGGGGAACGAAATCCCTGTCGGATTTACGATCAATTACCACCTGAGCTTAAGCGGCGAAGCCATCGGGAAAATTATCATTTTTCGTGATCTGACAAAGGTCTATCGAATTCAGGAAGAGATATTAAAGATGGATCGACTGGTCTCTCTTGGAAAACTGGCTTCCGGTATTGCGCATGAGATCCGCAACCCCCTCGCGGGGATAAAGACCACAGCCCAGGCGCTCGGTGAGGAGATGGGAAAGGAGGATCCGAAAAGGGAATATTTAAATCGCATCACGAAAGAGATCGATCGCTTAAATGAACTTCTCAAGACCTTCTTCTCTTTTGCTAAACCGCAGACGCTTCTTCTCGTTCCCTGTCATATCAAGGAGATCATCAATGCCATTATTCCGTTTCTCATCAAAGAGATTGCCGATAAAGGAATTCGGTTTGTGGAAACCTATCATCCGAAGCTTCCGAGGATAAGGGTTGATAAGATACAGATGCACCAGGCCTTTTTAAATCTCTTTTTGAACGCCATTCAGGCCATGCCTGGCGGAGGTGAGCTTAAAATTGAAGCGAACCCTGTGGTCATCCCTTCGTTGGATGGTTCCATGCAGAATTATGTGAGGGTGGTTGTCTCGGATACAGGAAAAGGCATTCCTCCCCACATTCTTCCAAAGATTTTCGACCCTTTTTTTACGACCAAGCCCAAAGGGATTGGATTAGGTCTTTCCATCACCTATCAAATCATTAAGAAGCACGGAGGCACCATTAAAGTCGATAGCCAATGGGAAAAAGGAACTTCTTTTATCATTAATTTGCCGGAGACATTTGAAAATTTATGAAACCATCCATTCTCATAGTCGATGACGATGAAGTGATGCAAGAGTCACTCTATGATGTTTTAAAGAAGGGAGAATATGAAGTCTATTCAGTGGGTTCCGGGAGCGAAACCCTTTCGGTCATCAAAAAAAATATCATAGATCTCATTCTTCTTGACATGAGGCTGCCCGATTGGGATGGCCTGGAACTTCTTAAAAAGGTTAAAGAATTCGATACTGAAATATTAGTGATTATTATGACTGCCTATTCGGATGTGCAGACCGCAGTTTCAGCAATGAAATCAGGAGCTTACCATTATATCAATAAGCCTTTTGATTTGGAAGAGCTAAAACTTCTGATTGAAAAAGGGTTGGAAAGAAAGAGCCTTATTAATGAAGTGAGAAGACTTCATCGGCAGCAGAATGAAGGAAATCAAAAAAGCCAGATATTTGGCACAACTTCCCAGATTCATTATATTAAAGAGTTGATCGGAATGGTTAGTAAGACGAACAAGACATCTGTCCTGATCCAGGGAGAGAGTGGGACGGGTAAGGAACTGGCCGCCAATGCGATTCATTACAACAGTAAGAGGGCAAATAAACCCCTGATGAAGATTAACTGTAGCGCCATACCGGATTCACTTTTAGAATCAGAGCTTTTCGGTTATGAGAAGGGAGCCTTTACAGACGCCAAAGCGACGAAAAAAGGGCTCTTCGAATTGGCAGATGGAGGAACGGTATTTCTGGATGAAATCGGAGATATGAAGCCCTTTCTTCAATCAAAAATTTTAAGAGTGATTGAAAATCAATCCTTTATGCGAGTGGGGGGAGAAAGGGAAATTAAGGTTGATGTCCGAATTGTTGCGGCAACCAATAAGGACCTGGAATCGCTTGTGAGGGAAGGGCTTTTCCGAAAGGACCTCTATTACCGGCTTAAAGTGATGGTGGTTGAGATGCCTTCCCTTCGCGAGAGGGGAGAGGATATTTTACTTCTTTCCAATTTGTTTATAGAAGAGATCAATCGAGAATACGGGAAAAATATCAATGGGTTAACAGATGATGCCAAAAAGATAATGGTCCAATATCCATGGCCCGGGAATGTGCGGGAATTGAAGAATGTCATCGAGAGAGCCATGATTCTTACCGAACAGCCCTATATCACACCCAAACAACTTCCGTTTGAATTAAGACAGAAAGAAGGATATGACCTTAAGGCTGTAGAATTAAATCCGTTTGAGATTTCTGAAATGATGCCATTAGAAGCATTGGAAAAAATCCACCTTTCAAATGTATTAAAAAAATTGGAATGGAATAAGTCTAAGGCTTCAAAAATACTTGGGATTTCGAGAGCGACCCTGAGGGCAAAAGTTAAGAAATATCATCTGTCGGATAATTAATGTGAAATATTAAATGGTTATTCATTAATGTTAATATAAATTATTAAATATTTAAGGCACCTTATTAAAATTGATGGAGTTAATAAATTTTTCCTTGACTTTTTACAAAATATAATAATAATTTATTAGACAACCTGTCTAAAATTGAACGACTTGAGGTAACTCATATGATTTTGGGAAGAAAAAAGGGAGTCATTGGGTTGGATATAGGGTCCAGTTCGATCAAACTGGTTGAATTGGGGGAGAGTAAAAACACTTACAAATTGGTGAATTTGGGGATCTCTCCATTACCCCCGGAAGCGATCGTGGATGGAGCCTTGATGGACTCGGTAACCATTATCGATGCCATCCGCGAATTGATCAGCAATACAAAGACAAAGACAAAAGATGTGATCACCTCTGTCTCCGGTCATTCGGTGATTGTCAAGAAGATCAGCCTCCCATTGATGTCAGATGCCGAATTGGAAGAATCAATCCAGTGGGAGGCCGAACGGTATATCCCATTCGACATCAACGATGTGAATATCGATTTTCAGATCTTTGGCTCCAGCGCTGAAAACCCGGAGGTCATGGATGTGGTTTTGGTGGCTGCCAAAAAAGACATCATCAATGACTATGTCTCCGTGATCATCGAATCAGGATTAAACCCGGTCACCATCGATGTCGATGCTTTCGCCATCGAGAATATGCTTTCGGTGAATTATGAGATTGGAAAAGATGAAACCGTAGCGATGGCGAATGTCGGGGCCAGCATCACCAACATTAATATCCTGAAGAACAACATGACCGCTTTTACGAGAGATATTTTTAAGGGAGGAAATCAAATTACCGAGGAGATTCAGAGGCAACTCCACATCGATTACGAAGAGGCCGAAAAAATTAAGGTGGGGAGCAAGATCGATGCCGCTGCACAGCCGGTCATTCAGGATGTTTTAAAGTCGGCTTCGGAATCTTTATCCATGGAAATAGGAAACTCCATAGAATTTTTCCAATCGACATCGACTTATGAAAAAATCAGCAAACTTTATTTAAGCGGAGGGGGATCGAAAATTAAAGACTTCGATATCCTCTTGCAGCAGCAGATCGGCATACCCGTTGAAATCGTCAACCCTTTTAAAAAGATCGAGTATAGCGAAAAGCACTTCGATCTCGAATATTTAAGGGAAATCGGCCCGATGATGGCGGTGGGGGTCGGACTCGCCACCCGAAAGGTAGGAGATAGATGATAAAGATCAATCTACTTCTGACGAGAAAAGAAAAGAAGAAGGTCGGAGTCAAGAAGGAGTTTGTGATCCTCATCGTTTCGGTGGGGCTCCTGGCGATCCTGTTGGCCGGCCTTCATTGGAAAATCGGGAAAGAAAAAGAGGATATGGTGACCCAGATCTCAGAGACGAAAAAAGAGATTGCGCGCTATAAGTCTTTGGCGGCTGAAGTGACGAAAGCCAAGGAGGCCCAAAAAACCTTACAGGACAAGTTGAACATCATCAACTCATTAAGGAAGGGTAAAGAAACGTCTGTCCGGGTTCTGGACGGGATCAGTGTCGATAAACCGGAGAAACTCCAGTTGGAACTGATGAAGAAAGAGGGATTGAAACTCGGAATTGAAGGGATCGCTCTGGATGATGAGACCATCGTCCAGTTTATGACCAATCTGAAAAAGTCAAAACTTTTTAAAAATGTTGATCTGGTTGTGAGCGAACAGATTGAGCAGAACAAAATCAAGTTTAAAAAGTTTATTCTTTCATGTGAAATCATCTCGGAGTAAAAGGGGGAGGAGATGGCCATTACGGTAAATACAATTTTAGAGCTCCCGTCATCCAAAAAAATCTTAATTTTGATCGGGATATTATGCGTTATTGCGGGAATGTATTTCTACCTTTTTTTCATTCCGGTGCAGAATGATTTAAAAGTATTAAGGGTGGAATTGGATAAGCTAATCAAGGAATTGAATGAAGGGAAGATGATCACAAGAGATCTGGAAAAATTTAAGGGTCAGATTGAGAAGTTGAATGCGGAATTGACGAATGCGTTGACTCAACTCCCCAATGAGAAGGAGATTCCTGAAATCCTGAAAAGCATCTCACGCCTTGGCAAAGAGTCGAACCTGGAATTCACCCTCTTCAAACCCAAACCTGAAGAGCCTCAGCAGTTTTATGCAAGAGTCCCCATCGATCTGGTGATGGTGGGAAGCTATCATAACACGGGGCTTTTCTTTGATAAGATCGGGAAGCTCCCGAGAATTATAAATGTCGTTGACTTCAATATGTCACGAGCCAAGGAAGTTAAGGGGAGGGAGGCGGATGTTGTCATTCGAACATCCTGCCTCATCACCACCTACCGGTTCTTGGAAAAGAAAGCCGAAGAAAAGAAAGGTGACGGAAAAACTCCGTGAAAAACAGAGACAAAGGAAAAGGGAGACGACGTCGATGTTCCAAAAAAGCAATAAATTTCATTTCGTCTGGGGGATATTGAGCTTACTCTTTTTTGTGGCAAGCTGTGGAGGAGAATCCGTTCCTCCTCCTCAAAAAGGAGCGATTCCAAAGGCCGTGGTTAAAAAAGAGGAGCCGGTTAAGGTGGCAGATCAAAAAGAACCCCTCAAAAAGGAAGAACCGGAATATCAATACACCCCTGCCGGTAAACCGGATCCATTTAAGCCTTTTATTGAATTGACGCCCGTGCGGGAAAGAGTGAGGACCACTCCGCTTACACCTTTGCAGAAATATGATATCAGCCAGCTAAAATTGGTTGCTATCATTTCAACTCCTGATGGGAATGTCGCTTTAGTCGAAGATTCAGCGGGAAGAGGATATTTTATAAAAAGAGGAACCGAAATCGGAAAGAACGAAGGGAAGGTTACAAAAATTTTAAAAGATCGAGTTATCATCGAGGAACTCTATGAGGATGTTTTAGGCAAGGTGAAAAAGAGCGAAATTCCATTATTTCTTCACAAAATCGAAGAAGGGGGAGAATCATGAAAGCTTTTTTGATGGTTAGAGTGGTGTTTATCACCTTAATCTCATTGATCATCAGCGGTTGTGCCACCGGGGGGGATGTGGCAAAGCCTCCGAGCGAGGCTTCGCCTCCTGTTGTCTCGGTGGCGAAGGCCAATCCTTCCATCATCCAAAAGATCGCTTTCACAGAAGAAGAAAAATTTACAAGAATTCATATCGAAGGATCGGAAACCCTTCCGCCCCCTTTGTATAAACTCTCCCATGAACCGTTGAAAATCGTGGTGGATCTTACCCATATCGACCTTAAACAGGTGAGGAGCACTTTGAAGGTGGACAATGGGACAATCTCCGAAGTTTTAACCACTCAATATGACGACAAAGGCCGGATCGAAATCGGCCTCCTTCAGATGACCCCTTTCAACATCTCCAGGGAAGATAAAAACGTCTTCATTGACATTGAAAAAGTAAAGAAGATCATAGAGACAAAGGAAGTCAAAAAAGAGGAAGTGATTGAAAAGGCAAAAGAGGGGGACCTTTCGACCCCTGAGACGAAAAAAGAGGCCGCCGTTTCTTCATCTCCTGCTGTAATGGTTTCAACCCAGGAAAAGACGAACAAGGCAAAAGAGATTATCAATTTTTCCCTGGAAGATAAAAAAGATCACATCGATTTTAATATTTTAGCAGACGGAAAAGTTGAAAATTATAATTTATTTAAACTGGACGGTCCTCCGCGCCTGGTTTTGGACATCTGGGAAGTGGGGACTCAATACCCGAAAAAGTCAATTCGGGTTTCAAATCCGTTCATTAAGGAAGTCCGAATCGGACAACATCAGGACAAATTAAGACTGGTCTTCGACTCATCGAAACCTCAACTCCCAGCCTACCAGATCAATCGAATTGACGATAAACTGGTCGTATCGGTTGGAAATGTACCTCAGCCCTCTGAACCTCAAATCTTGCTGCAGGAGAAGGGGTCTGAAAAGTTAGCCGTTCCTAAATTGCAGTTGGCCTCTTCGACTTCTCCTGCTGTCAAGGAGAAGGTGTCGCCGCCATCCCCGGAAGTATCCTCAAAGCCGGTAAAAGCAAAGATTGCCCTGAAAGAGACCGATTTTAAACAAATAAACGATAAATCACGAATCGTCTTGAGCCTTAGCGGAGATCCACAATTTGAAACCTATCGTGTTTCGGAAAAGGTGATCGCCATTGATATCAAGAACGCTTTTGCCCCGAAACATCTCCAGAGGGGAATGAATACGAGCGAGTTTGATAGCGCTGTCAATCATATTGACATTAAGAACGTAAAGAATGACATCAGGATATTGTTTAAATTGAGGGAAGAGACACCCTATGAAACCACCAAGGAAGGCAATACCCTCTTTTTTGATATTGAAAAGCCGAAGAAGGTTGTGACGAAATTAGAGGCTCCCACGCCTCCTCCCGAACTCCCTAAGGTAACTCCACCACCTCCTCCTAAAGAAGAAGTGAAAGAAGAGGTAAAAGCAGACGTAACGAAAGTGGAGGAGAAACCTGCCGTTGAAGCCAAGAAAGAGGAGATGGCGCCTCCTAAAGTTGAAGAAAAACCCGCTCCTCCGCCTGCGGTTGCAAAACCTGCGGAAGAGGTCGGGCCGGAAAAGATGTATACGGGGAGAAAAGTCTCTCTTGATTTTAAGGATGCAGACATTAAAAATATTTTACGGCTGATTGCAGAGGTGAGCAATTTCAATATCATCACAGCAGATGATGTGTCAGGGAAGATCACGATGAGATTGGTCGATGTGCCCTGGGATCAGGCATTAGATGTGATTCTTCAATCCCGGAATCTCGGAATGGTTCAGGTTGGAAATGTAATAAGGATTGCTCCTATTGAAACCCTGAACAGAGAGAGCCATGCCAAATTGGAGGCGAAACGGGCAAAGGAAAGATTGGAAGACATGGTGACCGAGCTCATTCCGATCAACTATGCCACCGCGAAGGATATCATTCCTCAGATTAAAGGGATTTTAAGCGAACGGGGCGATGTCAAGGTGGACGATCGGACTAACATCCTTATCATTAAGGATATTCCGAAAAACATCCCTGCGGTAAAAAATTTAGTTAAATCGCTTGATACAAAGACCCCTCAAGTCGTGATTGAAGCAAGAATCGTCGAAGCCAATGTTGGGTTCCAGAGAGAGCTGGGCGTATCATGGGGATTTGAAACCTATGCGAAGTCTAAGAAGGATGGAGCTATCTCGAAAGAGATTATCGTCGGGGGCGGCTTATCTACCCCAGGCACAACACCCGGAGCGTCGATCGGGTCAACCCTGGGCTCCACTGCGAGCAAGGTCGTTGATCTTGCTGCGGTTGCCCAAGGAGGTGTCGCCGGCGCCACCGGGCAGGCAGGTGTGATCGAGTTTCTGCTCACATCGATTTACGGGCTGAGGCAGTTGGATGTCGCTATTTCCGCCCACGAAAATAAAGGAGACGCAAAGGTTATCTCCAGTCCCAAGATCGCGACACTTCACAACAAGGAGGCTTCAATCGAGCAGGGCTTGAGAATCCCTTACCGGAAATTGACCACGGAGGGAATCATCACCACCGATTTCATCGACGCAAACCTTAAATTGACGGTGACTCCTCTTGTGACGAATGACGGAAATGTCAAGCTAACAATTAAAGCCAAAAAAGATGCACCGGAGTGGGCCCGAACGGTCGATGGCGTCCCAAGCATTGACAAGAAAGAGGCTATTACTGAGGTGCTCGTCAAAGATAATGGAGTGGTTGTCATTGCCGGAGTTTATTCCATTGAGAAGAGCGAAGGAGAAGAAGGCGTTCCTCTCTTAAGCAAAATTCCTTTGTTAGGCTGGTTATTTAAGAGAGAGGCAAAGGAGGATAGAAGGAGAGATCTGCTGATATTTATTTCACCTAAGGTCGTTAAAGATCAGGTCTGATCGAAGATCAAGCTTTGAAAAAGCCGATTAAACTCTGAATTTGGTCCATTTTGGTTTGGATAAGATATTTCTTTATTCCATTAATCACTTCGATTCCTGTCATTGGCCTGATAAGATTTGCGGTTCCGATTTGGATGGCGGAGGCTCCGGCGAGCATAAATTCGATCGCATCCTCCGCCTTCATAATTCCCCCCATCCCGATGACAGGAATTTTTACCGCCCGGCTAACTTCCCAGACCATCCTCAAGGCAATTGGTTTAATCGCAGGCCCTGAAAGTCCCCCGGTCACATTTCCCAACTCGGGTTTTTTTGTATGGATGTTAATGGCCATTGCCTTGAAAGTATTGATGAGCGAGACCGCATCCGCGCCTCCTTCCTCTGCGCTTCGGGCAATGACCGTAATGTCGGTGACATTTGGCGAAAGCTTAACGATGAGGGGCCGTCTGATGGATTTTTTCACTTCTGACACGAGTCGATACGTCATTTTAGAGTCCGAACCAAAGATGATTCCTCCCTGTTTTACATTGGGGCAGGAGATATTCATTTCAAGCCCTGAAATTCCATCGAGGGAATCCAACCGTCTGGCCAATTCGACATATTCCGCTTGAGTCTTTCCAAAAAAGTTGATGATGAGATTCGTTTTGATCTTTTTTAAATAGGGGAGCTTCTCTTTGATGAAGACCTGAAGCCCTGGGTTTTGAAGGCCAATGGAATTAAGAATCCCGCCATTCGTCTCAAAAATTCTTGGAGGAGGATTTCCCTGCATGGGGTTCAAAGAAATCCCTTTTGGGATAATGGCCCCGAGTTGGCTCAAGTCCATAAAATTTTCAAATTCCTGCCCATATCCGAATGTCCCTGAAGCGACGATCACAGGATTTTTTAATTCCATCTTTCCGATACGGATAGATAACTCAGGATGATGAACAGATTTCATCTTCATTCCAAGATAGATTTCCGAAAAATCTAAAAATCTCTAATCAGAGAGCGAGAAGTAGTTTTAAGAGCTCTCCCAGACGATCTCTGACAACGGGAAGACAGGTCCATCTTTGCAGACCCGTCGATATGCCATTTCGGTGTCCCTCGTCTTGACTACACATCCCCAGCAGGCCCCGAATCCACAGCCCATACGAGCCTCAAGGGAAACCTGAATGATCCATTTCTTCGATTTGAGCGCCTTTGATAGCGACTTAACCATCCCCTCCGGTCCACAAATATAGACATGGTGGGGTCGACCCCTATCAAACCTTTCGATTTCAGATAGAAATAGGTCAACGACGGTCCCTTTTTTGCCCAAACTTCCATCCTCTGTGGCAATAAAAACCTTTCCCTTTGGAAAGTCGTCCTCACATAAGATATCGTCTTTTGTCTTTCCGCCGATAAAAACATATATTTTTTCTGAACACAGCGCCTCTCCAAGGGCAGAGAGAGAGGCCATGCCCACTCCTCCCCCGATTAAAATAGTTGCCGCCGGAGAGGGAAGGGGGGGTAAGATAAACCCATTGCCCAGAGGACCTATCAGATTAACCTTTTGCCCTTCTTTGAAGGTTGACATCTTCTGGGTGCCTTTCCCCACCTTTTTATATAAAATGGAAAGCTGCCCCCTTTTCTCTTTACTGGGATGCAGGGTCGAATAGCTCTTGTAAATGGAAAACGGTCGTCTCAGAAGAGGGTGGTGATTATCGGACGTGCTGATCATGACAAACTGCCCTGGTTTTGCTTCATTGGCAATAGCAGGACAGTCTATTTCAAGCAAGAAATAGATCGATTTAATTTTTCTGTTGTTGAGGACAATCCCGTCAGTTTGGAGAGCCATCTTTTTTCCGAAATAAAAGTTACGTTTATCGTTGTCGAAGCTCGTATCGAGACTCGCTTGTCGAAACTGGAGGCTCGGATTTTATTCGAGTTTCGGGCCTCGTGCTTCTAATTTCGATACGAGCATCGTTACCGTAAACCTCTTTTTTACTTTAACCGATTAACCTTAAATGAAACGGGCCAAGTCATCTCTCCATAAGAAGCGCATCATATTTTCCCTGATAAAAATTCTTTCTTTTTCCTGCTTCCTGATAAGCAAAGGATTGATAGAGTCGGAAAGCTGGAATATTTTGAGGGTTGACCTCAAGATAATATTTCTTCACTCCTTTTTGGCAACAAAAATCAATGTAGAATTCCATTAATCTTTTACCCAGCCCTTTTTTTTGATGCATGGGATCAATGCAGATGTTGAGGAGCTCCGATTCTTCTCCGACATTCCTAAAGCAGATAAAACCGAGAGGGACATCTTCCTCCTCCCTGCATATAAGAAAGCAATGAGAAAAGGGGTGGGCAACCTCCCCAAGCAACATATCCCTCGACCAGGGATTTAATATAGAGGTGGCGGCAATGGGGACGACCTCATCCACATCCTCTATTTCCATCTTTTTAATCCTTAACTTTTCTGATCCCATTTATTTCATTAAAAACAGCGACATTAGTCACAGCAAAGGGTGTCATTCCTGCGAAAGCAGGAATCCAGGAAAACACTGGATTCCGTGTCAAGCACGGAATGACAGACTGAACACGATTTATGTCCTCACCTACAAACCCTCATCACCTTTACTTAGGTTCAATATAACGCAGTAATTCCGACGCCGCTTTTTTAAGCTCCTCATCTTTTGCCTGGTTCAGGATGGTCAGATACGATCGCTTGGCCTCCTCATATTTCCCGTTTTTCCTCTGAAGATTCCCGATTTCGAGATGGGTCAAAAAGAACCACGGCGAGCTTTCCTGAAGATATCTCAGGGCCATTTCAAAACTTTTAAACGCCTTATCGTGCTTTCCCTGCTGGTAAAATATTTCCCCCAAACTAAAGTAAGTTCCGCCCAACCATTCGGGACGGCCCCCCTTGAGGATCATGGAATAATAGTGGATCGATTCTAAAATACTGTTTTGTTTAAAAAATAGTTTCCCCAACTGGAAAGCGGCATGGGTTGCGAGAGGATGATGCGGGAAATCTTCAACGACCTTCTTAAACGCTTTTTCAGCTTCCCAATTTTCCTTTAGCGATAAGTAAATGTTTCCCGTCTGGGTTAAGGCAAAGAGTTTCCAATGAGGATATTTATCTTTCTGAGCAAGAAGCCCGTATGCCTCAAAGGCCTGGTTCCAATTTCCGGATTGACTGAAGCATTCTCCCTTAATGAAGAGGCTTTCCTCAATATTGGGAGAGTTTGGAAACTCAAGCAATAAGATGTCCAAGTTGGTGATGGCCTCTCTGAATTTATTATCATAAAAATAGGCCTTTCCGATACGGTAAAGAGCCTTCTCCCTATAGTTCGTATTCAGGACGTTAAAATAGTAGGGAAGGGAGTCCGTGATTCTGCCCTCTAAAAAGGCTATCTCACCATTGAGCCACTGGAGAACCGCCTTTTCATCATCAAACGCGTTCAATTTTTGGAGCCTCTGAAATACTTTATGGGCTCCCGAAAGGTCGTTCTGTTGCATATGGTTCCAGAAAAGGGAAAGGAAAGCAATCCCCCAGAATGGATTTTCCTTTGATTTTGTAAAAATAAGATTGAGTTCTTTTATCGATGAGGGATGGTCGCTGCTCTGCAGGAATATCTCTCCCAATAAATAATGGGTGAATAGAAGGAGCGGAGAATCTTTGGCCTGGGGTTTAAAGGATTGGAGGGTTTCGATCGCCTCTTTAAAATGACCGATTCGGTAATCACAAAAGGCCATTTTCCACAAGACTTCCGGGATGACGACATCCTCCTTGAAACGTTCATTGAACGTCCCGTAGATATTCTTCGCTTCATCGAACTTCCCTTGCTTCAAATAAGTTTCGCCTAACCAGAGCAAGGCGTATTTAAAAAAAGGGGGAGAAGCAGGTTTAAGATCGGACATCATCGTCTTAAAAAACCCCGCCGCCTCCTCGAAGTGGTTCTGCTTATAAGACAAGATTCCCAGCCAGAAATGAGAGGCTTGAATGAGCTCATTGTTTTTAGAGGCAAGGGATACTTTTTTAAAATGGGAGCCTGCCTGGGAGGTTCGATTCGATCCAACATCAATCAATCCGAGGTAATAATAAACCCGATCCATGCCTTCAAATTTGGGGTATCGATTGAGAATGGAGACGAGATATCTTCTGGCTCCTTCGTTGTTTCCAAATCTGAGTTCAATATCGGCCAACCAGAAAAGGGTGTATTCCGTATAATCAAATGCTTTGTTCTCATTGATGATCTTTAAAAAAATGGATCGGGATTCTTTCAGCTTTTCTTTGAGATAGAGCGTTTTTCCCAGAAGATAACAGATGTCATATAATTTCCCGTGTTCAGGATAATCACGAAGGAATTGTGAAAATTGTTTTTCGGCAATATCATAAAAGCCATCATTGAAGGCACCGGTCCCAACCCAGATCAGCTTTTCATCTTCACCAAGAATCCTTGCGAAGGCATCCTGGCCAGAAAAAAACCCCATCGACCAAAAAACAAAAAGTGTATAAAAAATGATACGTTTGGCCATTTCAGAACGACTTCCTTATTTCTTTGATAAGGTTTATATCTTCAGGAGTATTAATATTGATAAAAGACTCCTTTGTCCGGTCTAAATTGATAAACTCGGGCTCTTCAATGATTTTTATCCTTACCAGGGGGTAGAAATCAAGGATTTTGTATTTCCCCATATCGATAAGTTTTTTTATGGGCGGTATGCAACTTTTTGAGTAGATGGCGTGCAAGGGCTGCAATCCATCATCCGTTCGGGGCACAATCGCATCAAATCCGTCGGCCTGTTTGATGAGATACTGGATCATGGACTCCTTGAGAAAAGGCATATCGCAGGCAACACAAAAAGAGTATGAGTTCGATGCGAAAAAGAGCCCTGTATACAACCCTCCGAGGGCGCCGTGATTGACAATGAGGTCGCTTACTATCTTTGCCTTAAAACTCTCATACGATTCTTTTTGATTGGTGACAATGATAATTTCATTAAATAATTTTTCCAAAATATTATAAATCCTTTGAATGATCGGGATGCCATCGATTTCAATGAAAGCCTTATCTCTGCCCATTCGGGCGCTTTTACCGCCAGACAGGATGATTCCCGTCACACCATATCTTTTTTCCAAAAGGCCACCAATAATGTCTGATAAGATATATTATGTAAACTTTAGCTTTCAGGTCTAAAAAACTTCTTCCAGCCTTCTCCCTCTCTACCCTTTTTTACGCCTATCTCTTCGAATTCCCGGAGTATCTCCTCCTGTCTCTTAGTTAGGTTTTTTGGCGTTTTAACAAATATTTGAACAATAAGGTCGCCCCTGCCATACCCTCTGATTTTTGGAAAACCTTCGGCTTTAATCTTTAAAATCTCTCCGTTTTCCGTTCCCCTGGGGATTGTAAGGTTCTTTTTACCGTTTAAGGTGGGGATTTCGATCTCTGTTCCTAACGCTGCCTTGGAAAAACTGATGGGGACTTGGCAGACGATATCATCGCCATCTCTAACAAAGAATTCATGTGGTTCTACAAAGAGAAAGACGAAAAGGTCTCCAGGGGGACCGCCCCTTTCGCCCTCTTCTCCCTCTCCCCGTATTCTTAATTTTGAGCCTGTATCAACCCCAGGGGGTATCTTGATCTTGATCTTTTTGGTTTTCTTAACCCAGCCAGAGCCGCGGCATTCCTTACAGGGATGAGAGATGTATTTTCCCTCCCCATGGCATTGACCACAGGTGGTGCTGATGGTGAAAAAACCCTGTGAACGGATCGTCTGCCCTGTTCCTTTGCAATTGGGGCATTGAACCGGGGAAGTCCCTGGTTTGGAGCCTGTTCCACCGCAGACTTCACACGCTTCTCTTTTGGGAATTTCGATCTCATCTTCTTTTCCAAAGGCGGCTTCATAGAATGAGATCCGTAAGTCATATCTTAAGTCAGCCCCCTGTCGCGGCCTGGATCTCCCCTGAGACGTTCTCCCAAAACCAAAGAAATCTTCAAAGATATCTCCGAAAGAAGCAAAGATATCCTCGAAGCCTCTGAATCCTGTAAATCCGGTTCCTTTTAATCCCTCTATCCCGTAATGATCGTAGATCTCTCTCTTCTGAGGGTCCCTCAAGACTTCATAGGCTTCCGAGGCTACTTTAAACTTTTCTTCCGCCTCCTTATCTCCTGGATTCCGGTCGGGATGGCACTCCATCGCCACTTTTCGATAAGCTTTTTTGATCTCTTCCTCATTGGCATTTCGCGTGACGCCGAGGATCTTATAATAATCTCTGTTTTCCATGCCGTTTAAGAAGCATCATCCTGGAACTTATTTTTCAACATTCCATTATTCCAATATTCCATTATTCCGGAATAGGGACTTATTTGTCGTAATCCTCGAGGATCTTGCCGGTCCTTCCTCGTTCTACGATCTCATCCATTTTGGGGCCTAAATCGACTCCCATCTCCTTCATCCTTTTTTTTGCCCAGAGACCGACATTTCGGGAGTCCTTATAGAAATCGTCCCCCTTTGGTTTGGAGGTGTCAAGGCCGGCCAGACGGGATCCTTCAGTCTGGTGGACTGAAAAGGAAGATATTAATCTTTTGAGGTCATTGCCGCCACAAAACTTGCACTTGACCTTCCTGATTTCCCTTGAGTTGAGAAATAACTGGCTGAACTCCCTTTCACATTGATTGCATCGATACTCGTAAATAGGCATCCTTATTTTCCCTTGCTTGCCTTTTTCTTTAACCCCTTCTTTTTAGATGGACTCTCATTTTCTGAGGACGATTCAAATTCTTCAATGTCAGCCCTATCTTCTTCCGGAAGAAATATCTTATCACTTGCATCCGGCAATCTGGACAGATGGATTTCATAGTCCTTTTGGATGATGACTCTGTCTTTGATGTTCCTTTCGATATTTCTCTTGTCGAACTTCTTACTCTCGTCTACGTGCATATGAGTCTCCTTTTCGTAGAAAAAGAATTGAACGATTGGCAGCGAATGCACTGAATTCACATCCATTCGTATAATTCGTTTTCATTCGAGTTATTCGTTTAATGCTTCATCATAAGAAATAGCATAATTCCGCATCACCTTCAAGGTGTTTCGTAACTTATTGTTAATTAAAGATAATTTAAGCATCCTGTAGACTGCCCGTTATTTATGAATGGAGAAATGTACAAAATTGTTGACAAATTACAAAAATGTCTATAATAATACGTAAGTTGTTTAACTCATTAAAAACTTTAAGAGAAAAATGGACAATCAAAAAAGAAGAGTAGTCATCACCGGTATGGGAGTCGTCGCCCCCAACGGGATCGGAATAGATAATTTCTGGGATTCCTTAGTCCACGGCCGGTCTGCAGTAAGAAGAATCACCCACTTCGACGCCTCCTCCTACCCCTGTCAAGTCGCCGCCGAAGTCCCCGATTTTGATCCCACGGATTATATGGATCCCAAAACTGCTAAAAGGTTGGACAAATTTGCCCAATTTGCTTTAGTAGCTTCAAAAATGGCTGTCGAAGATTCAAAATTTGATTTAGATTTAATTGATCCCTATAGGATTGGGGTAGCTATTGCAACTGGAATCGGTGGTGGGGAATGCAAAGAAAATCAACACATTATTTTTATGGAGAAAGGAGTCAAGAGAATAAGTCCTTTTACTGCAGTAATGATCTGTACTCATTCAGCTGCTGGTATTATTAGCTGTGAATTGGGAGTAAAAGGCCAAAATATTACAATATCTTCGGGTTGTACATCAGGGCTTGATGCAATCTACTCAGCTTATAATGCGATTCAATTAGGAGATGCTGATATAATGTTTGCTGGTGCCGGTGAAGCTCCCATTACACCTTATATTATTGCAATTTTTTGTGCTGCCGGACTTCTTTCAAGGGATAATGGAGAACCAGAGAGAACGATTAAACCCTACGATTCTCGTGGAGAAGGAACAGTATTAGGGGAAGGAGGGGCCATATTGATATTGGAAGAGCTTCAAAGTGCTCTTAAAAGAAAAGCAAAAATATATGGCGAAATTTTAGGTTATGCTTCGTGCAATGAAGCTTATAATATATTTAGAATAGATCCAAGCGGAGAAGCAACTGCAATGGTAATGAAAAAAGCAATAGAGATCGCTCACCTTAGCATAAAAGACATTGACTATATTAATGCTCATGGGAATGGTTCACCCGAATATGATTTAAATGAGACGGTTGCTATAAAAAAAGTTTTTGGCAAATCGGCAAACTCCATTCCTGTTACTTCAATCAAACCAGTAACTGGGCAATCCTTTTCGGTTACTGGAATTCTCCAAATGATTACATGCCTATCAGTCATTAAACATGGTATTATCCCACCAACTATGAATCATACAATTCCCTCAATAGGTTGTGATCTCGATTATGTGCCCAACCATTTCAGAAAGAAAGAAGTCAATATTGCCTTAATGAATGCTTTAGGATATGGTGGAGGTCATACAGCCCTGATCGCTGGTAGATTTAATTATTGAACTTGGAGAAAGATAAATTGTCCATCCCTACCATAACACTTTTATTTGCATTTTTAGTAAATTTAGGGCTTGGCCTTTTAGTATATATTAAAGCAACTTCTTACAAACGAGTAAATATTATTTTTGCCATCCTTGCCTGGTCTGCAGCCGGTTGGGCTTTTAGCTTTTTTCTGGTCTATCTTTTCACTGATAATCCTTTAAAATTATTTTTTGGAAGAATGGGTTTTGCAACATCGAGTATTATATCCACTGCATTTCTTTTATTTGCAATTATCTTTCCTAGTGAACAAAGAGCAGTTAGCTCATTTAAACTTATTATTTTGAGTTTGCCAGCTTTATTATTTTTGGGTTTATCTTTTACTGATAAGATAGTGTTTTCACTTGGCAGTGGTTTAAAAATGTTTTCCTATGGCCCATTTTATCCATTATTTTCTTTTTATTTAACAGGTTACATAATTTTAGGATTCGTTTTCTTGATAAAAACATATAGGAAGACTTCTGGACAAGAGAGACTCCAAGTTAAATACTGTTTATTGGGGATGTTTTTTACTTCGAGCCTTGGATTATTGAATAATTTATTTCTTCCGATGCTTGGGATTTCTATGCTTAATTGGCTCGGTCCGTCCTTAACAGTAATTATGGTAGGTTTTACAACCTATTCCATTATTAAACATCGTTTGATGGATATTAATATTGTTTTTAAAAAAGGGACGACTTATATTCTTTTGTTGTTGCTTCTGTTTGTCCCCTCCTTTCTTTTAATCCTTCTTGGGCAGAAATTTTTCTATGGAAAAATTAATTATTTATTTACGGTGATGATGTTTTCGGTTCTTTTCCTGGTGGCACTCTTATTTTACAGGATCAAACCAAGGACTGAAAAGGCAGTGGACCAATTCCTTTTCAAAGAACGCTATAATTATCGCGAGACCCTGGGGGAATTGAGCAAGGCCATGGTGAATATCCTCGATCTCCAATCACTTTTGAAGAAAATCATGGAGACCGTGACCCAAACCATGGGAGTGGATAAGGCGTCCCTGTTCTTATTGGATGACGAAAAAGGGGGTTATGATTTATTCGAATCGAAGAATATCAAGATGCCTGCCTCTTCGCCTCTCCTCCGCAAGGAGGCCCCTCTTCCCGGTTATTTACAGAAGATGAGAGAAATTGTTGTAAAAGAAGAATTAGCCAAAGGAACCAATATCCCCGAATTAAAAATGGTCATTGAGCAGATGACTTCGCTGGAAGCGGAGGTCAGCATTCCCCTGCTTTCGAAAGGACAGCTTATCGGCATTATTAATCTCAGCCATAAATTCAATAAAGATGTCTATTATCAAGAGGACATTGAACTCCTCACCACTCTGGCCAATCAGACCGCCATTGCTGTTGAGAATGCAAGGCTCTTTGAAGACCTGAAAAGGTCAAAATCCTATATTCGCAGGGCGGACCGCCTCGCCTCCCTTGGAACCCTGACGGCAGGCCTGGCCCATGAAATTCGCAACCCCCTGGTTGCCATCAAGACGCTCACCCAGTTGTTGCCGGAACGGCTTGAGGATGAGGAATTTCGTAATCATTTTCTAAAAATTGCCGCAGGAGAGGTCGATCGGATCTCACATCTGATCAATGAACTCCTCGATTTTGCCAGGCCTTCGATCCCAAAATTGGAATTTGAAGATGTCAACAGCATTTTGGATGGAATGATCCTTCTGGTGTCGACAGAGAGCAAGAAAAAGAATGTTCATATTGAGAAACAATATGCGACGGATCTTCCTTCCGTTAAGGTTGACCGGGAACAGATCAAGCAGGTTTTTTTAAACATCCTGCTAAACGCCATTGAAGCAACTCCTGAGAATGGGAAAATCACTGTAAAAACCCATTCTTTTTTAAAACCCGGAGGGGAACCCTATCTTCAGGTCGAATTTAAGGATACGGGATGCGGCATCCCTCAAGAATATTTAGAGGAAATTTTCAATCCCTTTTATACAACGAAAACGACGGGAAGCGGCCTGGGACTGTCGATCTCCAACCAGATCGTACGGGACCACAAAGGATATATTGATGTTGAGAGTCAAAAGGACAAAGGGACCTCTTTCTTCATCAATTTGCCCGTGGACCAGGACCATCCAAGAAGAAGACGAGTTGATCTCGAAACTCAGCATACGCCTTTTTTTGAGCCACGATGAACTATCAAGATTTAATTCACTCTCCCATCCTCTCCCCCGGGGTTGCCAAACTGGTTCAGAAATGCGCCCTGAACAACGCCCCTGTTTTTATCCAGGGCGAACAGGGGACGGGAAAAGAGCTGATCGCAAAGATCATCCATCATACAGGGGATTGGAAATCCTCTCTTTTTTACAGGGTGGATTGTCAAATCCTTCATGAGAATACTCTCTTTGACCACCTCTCTCCCCTTTTTGAAAAGATCCTTTTCGGGATGACCCCGGCGACCTTCTTTTTAAACGAGGTGGGACGCCTCGGCCGTAGGGATCAGTTGAAACTCCTGGAACTGGTCGAGGACGGCCTGCTCCAGAACGGAGTGGAGAAAAAAACCGTTAAAAACATCCGCTTCATCTCCTCCTCCTCGGAGAACTTAGAAGAAAAGGTGGCGCAGGGAGCATTTTCAGGGGACCTCTATTTCCGCTTAAGAACCATGGCCATCCATGTCCCGCCGCTGAGGGACCGTCCGAGAGAAATCGGCGCCATCGCTCAATATATTCTCGAAGAGAGTGTCAAGCAGTTGAAGCTTAAAAGAATGGGGATCTCGAATGACGTCCTCAGGTTGTTGGAGAGATACTGGTGGCCCGGGAACCTGAAGGAACTGGAGAGGGTCGTCACCCGTTGCGCCATTTTATCAGAAGGTGAAAAGATTATGGAAAAAGATCTCTCGATCGAGAACGGGATGGATAGAAATTCCTTTTTCTCTTTCGTTGAAAAGGCGGAGACGAGGCCGGCGGCGCCTCCCAAGAACGAACCCTCCCGTAACCATTCCAACGGACTCAATATCCCCGATGCCTCGTATTTTTTCCTTGAATTGGTCCATCGCATCAAAAATCCCCTGGTCTCCATCAAGACCTTCACTCAACTGCTGAGGGATAAATTTAATGATGCGGAATTCAGGGGCTATTTCTACAGGATCGTCACCGAGGATATCGAAAAGATTGACGGCGTGCTCAATGGCCTCCTCAATTACATCCGGATCAATCACCCGGTCGAGAAGAAAGACACCATTCATTTCATCATCGAAGATGTCCTGAAAAAGCATGGGACGCAGATTGAAAACAAGAGGATCAAGCTATTCAGGAAGTTTGAAAAAGACCTTCCTGAAACGATCCTCCATGAAGAGCAGTTGCGATACATTTTGACTTCCCTGATTCAGTATGCCATTCCTGCGATCCCAGCCAGCGGAAGCATCGGTTTTTTAACGAAGTCCCTGGATGACCGCCCGGTTCGCGTGGAAAACGGAGAAGGCCAAACGCCTTCCTCAACAGAGAGGAGATACATCGAAATCATGATGGTTTTCACCGGCTACAAGAAACCCATCGATCCGCTGGATACGTTATTGGGAGCGCCTTTACTACGCGAGGAGGAATTGACCGATCTGGAGATACGGCTCATCAAAGAGATGATCGAGAGGAACCGGGGGATGATGAAATTCGAAGTCAATGAGAAGAAGCTCAGGACCCTGGTTTCCCTGAAATTCCCCGCGGAGAGAAGAAAGGTGATCACTTATCAGGCTACGAATTCATCATAAGGAAGCCAGGAAGGCAGGAAAAATTCAAATTCTAAAACCCAAATTCTTTACCTTTTTTTTATTCATGGTTTCCTGGATTCCTAATAAGGAGTAACATAATAAGGAAGCCAAGAAGGCAGGAAAAATTCAAATTCTAAAACCCAAATTCTTTATTTTTTTTTTCATGGTTTCCTAAATTCCTAATGAAAAAATTCCTAATAAGGAGTGGCGATGGTTGGAAAGGAAGCATTGAAAAGCATTCTGGTTGTCGATGACGAGGTGGGGGCCAGAGAATCCCTAAAAATGATTTTAAAGGGGGAGTACCAGGTCTTTTTGGCGAAAAACGCCGAAGAGGCCTTTCAACAGGTCGATGGCCATATCCCTGACGTAATCCTTCTTGATATCATCCTGCCGGATATGGATGGCCTGAGGATTCTGAAAAAGTTGAAGCAGACCCTTCCCGAACAGATCGTCATCATGATCACTGCCACCAAGACAGTGAAGACAGCCGTGGAAGCGATGAAACTCGGAGCTTATGACTACGTCACCAAGCCCTTCGATGTGGATGAGCTTCGCTTGATCATCAACCGGGCCCTTTCCACAAAGGCGCTGAAGGAGGAAAACCAGCGGCTCTGGATGGAGGTTGACCGGAATTTTGGCTTTGAAAATATCGTGGGAAAGAGCAAGGGAATGAAGGATATTTTTAAAGTGGTGAAGCAGGTGGCCGATACCCGATCCACGGTTCTGATCATGGGAGAGAGCGGAACAGGGAAAGAACTCATCTCACGCGCCATCCACTACCATAGCCCGCGGAAAAATCATCCCTTCGTCACCATCAACTGTGCGGCCATTCCGGAGACCCTGATCGAGAGCGAACTCTTCGGCCATGAAAAGGGGGCCTTCACCAATGCGATCGAGAAAAAATTGGGTCGTTTTGAGGCGGCCCATGAGGGGACTCTCTTTCTTGACGAGATTGGTGAATTGAGCCTGATGACCCAGGCGAAGATCCTCCGGTTTCTCGAAGAGAAGGAACTCAACCGGGTGGGAGGTTCGAAGACGATTAAGGTCGATGTGAGGCTCATTACAGCGACCAATAAAGATTTGCCCCAGCTTGTCAAGACAGGACAGTTTCGAGAGGATCTCTACTACCGGATCAATGTGGTTCCCATCATCCTTCCCCCGTTGCGAGAGCGAAGAGAGGATATCCCCCTATTGATCAGCCATTTTACAAAGAAATTCAGCGAGGAGAACCAAAAACAGTTGAAGGGGGTCAGCAAAGAGGCCTTGGAATTGCTGCTGAACTACGAATGGCCCGGAAATGTCAGGGAACTGGAGAACCTGATCGAACGGGTGATTGCCCTCACCCACAATGAGTATATCCAGCCGGACGAATTGCCCCTTCCCATCATCAATCAATCCAAGGCGAATGGTTTGAAAGAATCGGTCTTAAGCGGCCAGATCTCCTTCTCGAGGGCGGAGGAAGAATTTGAGAAGGAAATCATTCTGGATGCCCTGAGAAAAGCCAATTTTATTCAATCGCACGCCGCAGAGATTTTAGGGATCAGTCGAAGGATTTTGAAATATAAGATGGACAAATTGGGGATCCAGCAGCAGGACCGGATCAAGCAATACTCCTAAATCTTCCACCTGCCAAATATTTAGTTCCTGCGCCGAAAGATACGGTTTTAAGTTCAAGAGGCCCGCCTAAAATGTAAACCCTTGTTCATTTTTGTACGTCCCTTTTAGCCCGATAATGCCAGAATGCCACCCTCATAACTTGTAATAACAATAGCCCTGAAATATCAACAGGTTATTATACTGAAACAATTCAATGATTTTAATTCAAAATGGCAACATTTTTGCTTTAATAGTATGTCTATTCAATCGGATCGAAAGGAAAAAAGAATGGAACCTAAAAAAAGTTTGGCCAATATCCTGATTGTGGATGACGAAATAGGCCCGAGGGAATCCTTAAGAATGATTCTTAAACCCCATTATAACATCTTCATTGCAGAGAACGGGCATTCGGCCATCCAGATGCTCCGGCAGACCGAGATGGATGTTGTCACCCTGGATATTAGAATGCCCGGCATGTCAGGCATTGACACCCTCAAGGAGATCAGGCTTCTCGATCCTGATGTGATGGTCGTCATCATCACGGGCTTTGGGACGCTAAAGAGCGCGATCGAGGCCATCCGATACGGGGTGTTCGATTATATCCCGAAACCTTTTAATGTCCCGGAGATCATGTGCATTATTGAAAAATCGATCCAGCGGAGAAAATTGAACCTGAAAGTCAAGGAGATGCTTCGTCAGCGCTCCGATTCCGGCAATCAAAACGGTCCGATGGATACCGACCTTTTGCTTTCGAAGGAAATGAGCGGTCTTGCCGATTCGGGAAACGGAGAAAGAGGCGCTTCGGAAAATCAGAACTGTCTCGAATTTTCAAAAGTTCTTGCCTTTACGCTTGAGGAGAAAGACCCTTATACGTCGGGACATTCAGAGCGCGTTTGTTACTATTCTGATTTCATCTCAAAAAAATTGTCGCTCAATCCAAAGGACAGGAATGAAATCAGGGTCGCTTCTTACCTCCATGATATCGGAAAAATTGGCATCAGCAACCGTTTTATCAATAAGAAGGGCGCTCTCTCGTCCACCGAATGGGCCATCATCAAACAGCATACCAAAAAGTCACTCGAACTCTTGGTGCCCCTGAACCTTTCACCCCATACCCTTTCCTATGTTCACCACCACCATGAGCGGTACGATGGAACCGGTTATCCGGATGGATTGTCGGAGGACCGGATCCCATTGGGAGCCAGGATTATTGCAATTGCGGATGCTTATGACAGCATGACCTCCGACCGGCCCTACCGCAAACCCCTAACGAATGGGGAGGCAAAAAATGAGCTCTTGAAATTTGCCGGAAAACAGTTTGATCCCCAGTTGGTCACCATTTTTCTGAACATTCTTAGGGAGATGGAAGAGGTCTTTCTGGTCAAGGACCATGTCAGAGTTCCATCCGTTTCCTATTAAATGAAAAGGAACCTTCAATGAACCAGATCATCCGATGCATCACCTGCGATGAAATATTCACAAAAACCCCTTACGACCAGTGGCCTGAGTATGAGTATGTTTCGGTTAACCGTCCTGAGCCCAGCCGGACGATTGAAAAAGATGATTTTCAAGATTTTTTAAAACATCATCGGAACCATCCGATGGAGGACCTGAAGGTTCTGGAGGACTCCTTCGTCAGCGAAAAACCTTATTTCGAGCCGACAAAGGCCTCCTATTTCAAGGCGACAAATGGAAAAGAGATGTTTGTGATCAAGAAATTCAGGAAGAGGATCGATGAACCACTGTCCTATCAATTGATCCGGGGAGACTACTCCTTAAAACTTCTCCGCCTTGAAATCCAGGCCGAAGAGATTGTCAAACAACTTAAAAAAGAACTGAATCCCTCCCCTCTTCCGGAGCCTCAGTTAGAGGCCTTTCTCAAATTGTATCGGCAGGTTCTCAAAACCATCGATATAAATAGCCTGGAGAGGGTTCCCGAAGATTCCCCTCATCCCCTCGAGATCTATTATAAAATGGATGATGTCAGCCTCGCTTACCTGCTAAGAAATTGCAGGACAATATTTAAAGGGCAGGAATATCAAGCCGTCGAGGCGTTTATCCAGCGTCACAGGGAGGATGGGGTTTTATTGTTGAAAGCCGTCTACCAGATTCAAATCTCTGAGTCATCCAAGTCAAAGAAAGGCGCCCTTCCCATCCCTCACGCCATAGAAGGGAAGAAATATGTAGAGAAAACATAAGCCCCTTCTCCCCTGGAGATTCCTGAAAAAGTCCGGCAATCTCTGTTTACACCGATTAGGAACCGATTGCACAGATTAGAAATGCATTGTTAAATAAATAAAAATCTGTGGGATCATTTTTTAAAATCTGTGTAATCAGAGAGCGAAAATCAGTTTTTCAAAGTTTTCCTCTCTTAAAAATTGACAAGGCGCCGGAAGTCTGTTAACTTTTTAATACAAATGCAACAAATCATTAGCCCTGTAGGGCAACCCTATCAGCCAGAGGCTGATCCGCCTCAGGCGGAAAGGGTGCCCTACAGAACATTTAATACATTGACGTCCTGATTCGATATGGAGTGAAGCATGGATTTATTTTTGACAAGCCACGTCCTTTTTAATATCTCGATGGGAATTTATCTTCTCAGCTTCCTGGGCTATCTCCTTTTTACAGCCTCACGGAGCAATCGACTGGGAACGGCTTCTACCTCTCTGCTGGTCATAGGGCTGGTCATTCACTCGGTTGGCCTGGTATTGCGCTGGCTGGAAACCCATCAGACAGGATATGGTTATGTTCCCCTTTCGAATATGTATGAATCTCTTGTCTTTTTCTCCTGGACGATTGTCCTGATCTACCTCATCCTTGAATTCAAATACAAGCAAAAGATCATTGGCGTCTTTGTCACCCCCCTGGCCTTTTTGACAATCGCCATCCTCTCCATCATCCCAAGCGTCAGTCCCAAGATCACCCCGCTGATGCCAGCCCTCCAAAGCAACTGGTTGACCATTCATGTGACGACCTGTTTCTTCGGGTATGCCGCTTTTGCCGTCTCCTTCGGGATCAGCATCCTTTACCTGATTCAAGATCGTAAAGGTGGACCGCAGGAGGGAATGGCAAAATGGCTGCCTGCTCTTCCCATTCTTGATGAGATTAACTACAAATCGATTGTGATCGGATTTCCGATGCTGAGCCTGGGCATCATCACCGGTGCGGCATGGGCGAATTATGCATGGGGAAGTTACTGGAGCTGGGATCCGAAAGAGACGTGGTCTTTGATCACCTGGTTTGTTTATGCGGCCTTCTTACATGCCCGTATCACACGGGACTGGAGGGGGAGAAAAGCAGCCATTCTATCCATCGTCGGGTTTGCGGCTGTCCTGTTTACCTACTTCGGGGTCAACTACCTCCTTTCCGGACTGCACAGCTACGCCTAAATCCTTAGAACAGACGTTTGTCGTTGTCGAAGCTCGTATCGATGCTCGTTTGTCGAAACTGGAGGCTCGGATTATTATCGAGTTTCGAACTTCTTGCGTCTAACTTTGATACGAACATCGTCACCGCTAACCATTAAAAATGCACCGTTTTCATAACTTATAGAGCTCATCGTCGAACATGTGGACCCAGTTCTTTTTCAGAACCTGAATCGCCTCCTCCATCTGATCGACGCCCACGATCAACACCGTCTTTTCACCCCTGCCCAAACAGGTGTAGAGGTAATTGACATTGATTGAAACCTCTTTGAGCGGCTTTAAAACCGCATTGAGACCACCCGGATGGTTGGGGGCTTCCACTGCGAGCACCTCGGTGATCTTAATCGAATAACCATGTGTCCTTAAGACATTGGCCGCCTTTTCAGGGTCGCTGGCGACAAACCGGATGGCGCTGACATCTGAGGCGTCAACCACGCTCACCGCTATGATATTGATCCCATTCTCTCCCAAATAATCGCTCATTTCAGAGAGCTTTCCGGGAACATTCTCAAGGCTTACGGAAATCTGTTTGACAGGCATAGCTTACTCCTTCACTTCAAATATTCGTATCCCAGCATTAAAGCTGATTTGTTCAGCTTGAAGACCGCAGGATTCTTGCCGCCGAAGGTATTTTTCAGAACCCGAATCATTGTTTCCGGAGACACCAGCCCGGATTTTTTGATGAAGGCTCCTACCATGATCACATTGGCGCCCCTATTTTCGGGAAGTTGTTTGGTCAAGTCATTGAGCGGGATCTCGTAGATCTCCAGATCTCCCCGGATGGGCCTGTCTTCGATCAGGCTTGAATTCAAAAAGATGGTCCCTCCGGATTGAACCTGATTCTGAAATCGGATTAAGGAGGGGTTATTCATCAACACCGCATATTCGGGTTCCGAGGCGACCGGAGAGGCAATCTCCTCTGAGGAGACCACCACCGTGCAGTTGGCTGTTCCTCCCCTGACCTCTGCTCCGTAAGAGGGCAAACAGGTCACATTCTTACCTTCGACCATCCCTGCGGTGGCAAGGAGGTATCCCATCATAATGACCCCCTGGCCGCCGAATCCTGAAAAAATAGTCTTAATGAGCATCTTTCTTGTCTCCGGGGGTATCCTTCAGCACTCCGAGCGGGAAATGGCTCGCCATCACTTCATCGATCCATTTCGAGGCTTTTAAAGGATCCATTTTCCAGTTTGTCGGACAGGCGGACAGGACTTCGACAAGCGTGAACCCATATCCCTGTATCTGAAGACGAAATGCCTTTGCAATCGCCTTCTTTGTTTTCAAAATATTGGCAGGGGTATTGACGGCCGTTCTCTCAATATAAGAACTGCCAGGGGCAATGGCAAGCATCTCGCTCAGATTGATAGGAAAACCTTCTACCTTTTCTTTTCTTCCGCGTGGCGAGGTGGTGGTGTTCTGTCCTAATATCGTGGTAGGCGCCATCTGGCCCCCGGTCATCCCGTAGACTCCGTTATTGACGAAGATGGTGGTAATGTTCTCCCCTCTGGCCGCCGCATGAATCGATTCTGCTGTTCCGATGGCGGCCATATCTCCATCTCCCTGGTAGGTGAAGACCACTCTATCCGGAACGGCCCGTTTCAGTCCGGTCGCCACCGCAGCCGCCCTGCCATGGGACGCCTCGCCCATATCGATATCAAAATAGTTGTATGCGAGGACTGCGCACCCAGCCGGAGGGACGCCGATGATCTTCTCCTGAAGGTTCATCTCATCGATCACCTCTCCGATGAGCCGGTGGATGATGCTATGGCCACATCCGGGGCAGTAATGAAAAGGAGTTGTCTTCAGGGACTTCGGTCTGCTGAATATTTTTTTCATCGTAATATCTCAAGCCAAGTGTTTTTTCGATGGATTAGGTCGTCATAAGCTTTTTTTTAAAAGGTAACGGTAAAAAACTAGCGTTTGTGGTTGTCGAGGCTCGTATCGAGTCTCGTATATGGAGGCTTGATGCTCGATCTTCGTTTCCCGAGCTTCTTGCTTCGATACCAGCATCGTCACCGTAAACCCATTTTCTTTTTTTGCTACCCTTACCGATAACCGAAACGGGCTTCATAGCCGTAACCTTGACCGATTGACTTTAAGTTTATCCCAGCCTCTTTTGGTAATACTGACTGGAGATGACCCGTGCAATTTCAAGAGGGGTGAGGATCACTCCTCCCGGCCTGCCATAGAAATGGACTTCTGCGTTTCCCTCGATGCCAAGTTTCACATCCTCCACCATCTGGCCCATATTCATCTCAAAGACAAAAAAATGTTTCACCTTTTTTGAAAAATCCTTGATCGCTTTAAAGGGAAAGGGCCAAAGAGTGATGGGCCGTAGAAGTCCGACCTTGACCCCTTCTTCTCGCAACCGTTTGATCGCCCCCTTGGCAATCCTTGCGGCAATGCCAAAAGCGATGACCATCATTTTTGCGTCGTCAGCAAAGTAGGTCTCCCATTTCACTTCTTCCCGGATGATCTTTTCATATTTCCTCATCAATTTCCAATTATGCTCTTCCTCTTTGATCGGGTCCAAAATGAGGGAACGGATGAACCGGCTTGGCCTTCCCTTGGCGCCAGTAAGCGCCCAGTCCTTAGCAGGCAATTTCTTCAAAGGAATTTCCTGTGGCAGTTCAACCGGCTCCATCATCTGGCCGAGCATGCCATCTCCCAGGATGAGGACAGGGGTGCGGTATTTATCTGCAAGATTAAACCCTTCATAAGTGAGGTCTGCCAGCTCCTGACAGGAGTTGGGGCCGAAGACGATGGTGCGGTAATCGCCATGCCCCCCTCCACGGGTGGCCTGAAAATAGTCGGACTGTGACGGAGCAATATTGCCGAGGCCCGGTCCTCCTCTCGACATATTGACAATCACAGCAGGCAATTCCAGAGCGCAAAGAAAGGAGATCCCTTCCTGTTTCAGGCTGATGCCCGGTCCCGAAGAAGAGGTCATCACCCTTCCCCCGGCCATGCTGGCTCCGATGACCATGTGGATCGATGCGATCTCGCTTTCGGCCTGAATAAAAACCCCTCCTTCCGCTTCCGGAAGTTTTTCCGACATATATTCGGGGATCTCATTCTGGGGCGTGATGGGATATCCGAAATAATAGCGGCACCCGGCACGAATAGCCGCCTCTCCCACCACATGATTTCCACGCATCAATACTTTAGGCACGGTGCACCTCGATGGCGATTTCAGGGCACATGATAGCGCAAAGAGCGCATCCTGTGCATTTTCTGCCTTCTTTCTTGTGCTGGCTTTCCGCAAAAATGACGGGGGTATATCCCTTCTGGTTCAACCGATTGAAAGGTTCAATTAAATGATGAGGGCAGACAGAGATGCATAACCTGCAGTCTTTGCACAATTCAGAGTCAATTTCGATCATTCCTGACGGCAAACTTTCCTCCTGATCGTAAGGAATCCAGGAACCCAGGAAAATTTATAAATTCTCTAATTAAATGATTTCCTGTCTTCATGGCTTCCTAATGATCTAAGTGAAGTTGAAATTTCTTGACCTATAAGATTAAATATTATAAAATCTAAAACCTATAAAATCAAACTCTTCCGGAGATAAAAGATGGATTCATCGTTAAGCCGGCTCGATCAGGAGCCGAAAAGGCTGATTATGATCGGAGGGAAAGGCGGCGTAGGCAAGTCAACCTGCGCCTCATCGATTGCCCTCCACTTCTCGCTTCAGGGCAAGAAAACGCTGATTATTTCAAGCGATCCCACCCCTTCTCTTTCCGACATCTTTGAAACAGAGATCGGCGATCAGGAGACGCCCATTAAGGGAGCCAAAGACCTTTATGGCATTGAGATTAGCTCCGATGTCGTTTTAAAAAAATGGAAAGAGCGGTTTGGCCCTGAAATCTATGAGGTGGTTTCCTCCTTTGCCTCAATCGATTACGACTTTGTAGAGTATATCGGGGGAGCGCCCGGCATCGAAGAAGAGTATATGCTCAATTATATTCTCGAACTGGTTGAGAGTGAACAGTATGATCTGGTAGTCTGGGATACGGCTCCGGCTGGACATACGTTGAAGCTGTTGCATCTTCCGCAGATCTTCCTAAGGCATCTTGAAGCTGCAACGAAATTCTATATGAATTTATATAGTTACTTTGAAAAGTTTAAGGAAAGTGTGAAGTTAAAAAAGGGGAAAAAGACCTTGCTGGAGATCATCAGTGGATGGGAGAATCTGGCTGAGAAAGTGGTCAGTTTCATTCGGGATACCCAGAAGACAGACTTTATCATCGTCACCATTCCAGAGGCGCTGGGCGTCAGGCAGACCGAGAGGATCATTCGGGACTTTGACGAATACCAGCTCAGGGTGAATCATTTGATTATTAATTATGTGATTCAGGAAGCCGATTGTGAATTCCATAAGGCGAGAAAGGAGATGCAGCAAAATTACATCAAGATCCTGAAGGATCAATATGGTTCGCGGATTCGGTTGATTGAGCTTCCCCTCCTTCCCCATGAGGTTAAAGGGGTGGAAAGAATTGGTAAGATATCGGAGATTCTGTTTAAGCAGGAATAATGGAATGGTGGAACAGGGGAATAATGGGTTGAACACTTTGAGGTTAAGGTTTAGGTTAAGGTCGAGATTTGCCTAACCTTATCCTTAGCCTTAGCCTTCTATTTTTCCAATATTCTATTATTCCGACATTCCGGTTAAAAGGAGAAAACCATGTCCGTACTATCGAATCGAGCAAGAAGTTTAAAACCATCTCCTACCCTTGCCATCAATGCTAAGGCAAAGGCGATGCAGGCCCAGGGCATCCAGGTCATCAGCTTTGGCGCTGGCGAACCAGACTTTGACACTCCTCAGAACATCAGGGCCGCAGCCATTAGGGCGATTGAAGAGGGTTTTACAAAATATACCCCTGTCGGCGGGACGGATGAGTTGAAAGATGCTGTTATCAAAAAATTTCAAAGAGACAACGGGCTAACCTACAAACGATCCGAAATCATTGCCTCCTGCGGCGGCAAGCATTCCTTCTACAACCTGGCGCAGGCTATCTTTGATGCGGGGGATGAGGTGATCGTGCCCGCCCCTTACTGGGTCTCCTACCCTCCGATGGTCGCTCTGGCCGGAGCCACTCCTGTCATCGTTGAAACAAAGGAAGAGAATGGGTTCAAATTATCGATGGAGGACCTGAAAAAGGCGGTCACGCCAAAAACGAAAGCCTTGATCATCAATAGTCCCTCCAATCCGACTGGAAGCGCTTATACGAAAGAAGACCTGGAACGGATTGCGGGGATGGCTCTTTCGCATCACTTTTTTGTCATCTCGGACGAAATTTATGAGAAGATCGTCTATGATGGCTTCAAGTTTATAAGCATGGCTTCTTTAAGTGAGGAAATCAGGAAGAGGACGATCATCGTTCACGGAGTGGCCAAGACCTATGCGATGACAGGATGGAGGATTGGTTATACGGCAGGGCCAGAAGAGATCATCTCTGCCATGAGCAATATTCAGAGCCAGAGCACCTCAAACCCCACCTCGATTGCCCAGAAGGCATCCGTAGAGGCGCTCGCAGGGTCCCAGGAAGAAGTTTTCAAAATGGTTTCGGCCTTTGAAGAGAGGCGTAACTATATCATTGATCGCCTCAATAAGATGCCAGGAGTCTCCTGTTTTAAACCCATTGGCTCCTTCTATGTTTTCCCCAATTTCTCTTCTTATTACGGGAGATCCTACCAGGGAAAGAAGATTTCCAACTCGACCGAGCTGGCTGATTACCTGCTCGATGTAGCCCGGGTAGCGGCTGTCCCCGGTGTTGAATTCGGAGCGGACCCCTTTGTGCGGCTATCTTATGCGACTTCTATGGAAGATATTAAGGAAGGGTTAAATCGGATCGAGGAAGCGCTCAAAAAGCTCTTTTAAAGTAGTCCTCGAGGATCGAGCGGTGGTCGAAGGCGATCTTCTCAGGAAGATTCAATTCATTAAAGATTCCGATTTCCAAGGCATCGTCCATGGCCTTAGGCTTGCCCTTAGCTTTTGCTATGTAAACCGTTGAAATGCTATGGTGTCTTGGGTCTCTCTTGGGATCCGAATACGTATGAAGTTGTTTCTCAAGTTTCACATCTAAGTTTGTCTCCTCTTTCGCCTCCCTGATAGCGGCCCCTTCCAGAGATTCTCCATAGTCTACGAACCCTCCTGGGAGGGCCCATCCCTCAGGAGGATTTTTTCTTTTGATGAGAACAATGCCTTTCGCTTCGATTTCAATGATGATATCGACCGTAGGCAAAGGGTTCTGGTAGAGTTCGATCTCATTCTTACAAACCGGGCATGTAATGGTTCGGCGGGCCATAGACTCCAAGCTTTCGAGCAAAAAAAGTTTTTCGTTGTCGAATCTCGTATCGATGCTCGATTATAGAAACTCGATACTCGTCGAGCTTCGCTTACCGGGCCTCTTGCTTCGATACGAGCATCGTCACCGATAGCCCTTTTTCTCTTTCTAACCTCTACCTTCTGACAAACCACCAAACGGGCTTCGTAACCCTCACCGTCACCTATTTGATCAGATATTTTCTCAGCATGTCGAGAGCGATGATGGATGCTCTTTCGCGCACCATCCAGAGCTCGCCGCCCAAAGAATATTGCTGTCTCTCTATTTCCTCATTTGTAGAAATGGAATAGAAGGTTTCTACAAGGTATTCCTCCCTGCCCTGCTCCTCAACGGTTTTCGCAACCATGGCAAGCCCAAGGGTCGCCTCAAACTCACCCTTTGCCCTTAAGGCAAGTTGGTCGCAAAGTGTCTGGGGATCTTTTTGAAGGGAGAGAATCTCATCTTCTGAAATCTTTAAAAAACCGGATTGGGACCTGTTGCTTGGAAGAATCAATCCCTGGATGAAGGAAGACCTTCCCGTGCTGGTTAGCTTATTGGAGAGGATGCCCCCCGTAAATGTTTCAATTACCGATAATGTGAGGTTGAGCCTTTCCATCTCCTTCATAACATTTCCATGAAGGGTCTCCTTATCCACACCGTAGATCAGAGATCCGAGGCGTCCCCTGATCTCTCCTTCCATTTTCTCAATGAGCGATGTTGCCTCAACAGGACTATCTGCTTTTGCCGTAATGCGGATCTTGATATCTCCGATGGAGGCAAGGGTTCCCACAGAAGGATTCTGGTTTTGCTTCATCAGGTCTTTGATCTGAAGACCGATAGCGCTCTCTCCGAGGCCGCAGGCACGGAGGACCTTATATTGAATGATCTCGCCCTGCAATTTGAATCGTCTTCTCAAATACGGAATCACCGTGGTTTCCATCAAATATTCCATCTCCAAGGGGACACCCGGGACGGAGATGATGGCTCCATTGGGATATTCTACGATAAATCCGGGAGCAGTCCCCTTCGGGTTTTCAACAGGGATTCCACCTTCCGGTATGAAAGCCTGTTTCCGGTTGTTTTCTGCCATCCGGAAGCCCCGCCTTTTGAATAAGGCTTCGATCTGTTCCATGAGATGGGGTTGGTATTGAAGGGGACGGTTAAAGACTTCCGCAACAGCCTCACGGGTCAGGTCATCCTCGGTCGGACCGATGCCTCCTGTCGTGATGACGATGTTCGATCTGGCGATGGCTTCTCTGAGGACTTCCTTAATCCGCCGAAGATCATCTCCGACCGTTGCGGTCCGAATCAACTCCACGCCCGAGGCGGCCAATTTTTTCGCAATTGAAGAGGTGTTTGTATCTAAGATTTGACCTAAGAGGAGTTCTGATCCGATGGAGACGATTTCAGCATTCATAGATGTGGGTTATGATTAAGTCAAATGCCATCATAACACCATCGAACGGACTTATCAAAAATTAATTTTTGCTGATAAATGGGAATTTAAAGGAGGCGTGATGGAAAGATAGAAGTGTGCAAAGTTTGCATAATATGACAATTTATACGCCATTTTTTAAAAGGTTAAAACATCCCTAAAAAATCTTCAAGGAACTTCTTTCCTTTATGGTCAAGTTCGTCAAACTTAATACCTGCCTCATTTTCTTTCTGAGACGCCCAGATAACCTCTCCCTTTCCTTTCAGTCTAAAAAAATCTTCATACGTCTCAAAAAATATTTCTTTTCCTGAACGAAAAATATCCTTAGTTATTAAAGGGTTATCCGCCTTTAATTTAAATCCGCCACGGGATATATTCTGAACCCATCCAAGCATTATGGGTTCCATATCAGATGTTCGAATGGATACCTTTGTTTCCAGATTGACTCTCGGATATTCCCGTCTCTCAGATTGGCCATCCTGGGCAATTTCCATTTTTTATCCCTTCGTAAAAAAGAGGTTTTTTAAATTTTAATTAATCGATATTTATTAAGCAATTAATATGCCAAATAATTTCAGAGCTTTCAATAAAGACTACAAGAGAATTCGATAAAACCTTGAATCCAAAAAAGCGCCCCTGGCCCGACTCGAACGGGCGGCACACGGATTAGGAATCCGTTTTAGGCGCTTTCCTTTAAATTCCCACCGATTCCTTTTAATACATAATTTCCCTTGACATTCAATAATTTACCTGATACTATCTTTCCTATGAGTTCCTTTTGCTACCCTTTGCTTAATGACCGTTTTGGGGGACAGGTGGGGGACAAAATTAAACGAATAATAATCCGTGTCCCAAAATTTCGTTTCAAAAAGCACATGGATAAATAATCCGTTCCCCATTTCCGGGGGACAGTGGGGGACAACCAAATCTATATCAAAGGAGAAAGGCCATGTCAAGACGGAAAGCGACGGAGTTTGAGGGCGTGAGATACCGGAGCCATCCGAGCCGGAAGCATGGGATCAAGAATGATCAGTATTTCTCCATCCGTTACCGAGTGGACGGGAAGAGAGTCGAGGAGGGTTTGGGGTGGGCCAGCAAGGGGATGACGGCAAAGAAGGCAGCGCTTCAGCTTGCAGAGCTTCAAGAGGCGCACAGGAAGGGGACAGGTGAACCTGTAACCCTTCGAGAGAAACGGAAGATTGCCAGGGCAAAGAGAGGGAAGCAAGAGAAACAGGGGATCACATTCGGAGATTATTTCATCAATACTTTCATTCCACAGGCTGTCATTGAAAAACCGAGGGAAACGAAAGATAAAAAATCCCACTATGAACACTGGATCAAGCCGGTAATGGGCGCCCTTCCCTTCCCGGAGATCGGCGTCCTTGAATTAGAGAGGGTCAAGACAAACATGTTGACCGCTGGTAAGGCTCCCCGAACGATTCAATATGTGTTTTCAACAATTCGGCGGGTATGGAATGATGCAAAATTGAAGGGGATCGTATCAGAGGAAAGTCCGACCCGGAAGATCAAACTGGACCGCTTCGATAACAAGCGGGCCAGGTATTTCACCCATGATGAGGCGGAAAAATTCTTGACCGAACTGAAAAAGAGAAATGGTTCGTTATGGGATATGGCTCTCGTTTCTCTTCAATCGGGCCTTCGCTTCAGTGAAATTGCGAACCTGAGATACGGGGATATTGACCTAAAGAGAAATATCATTGGGATCCGGGACAGCAAGGGAGGTTTTTCAAGATATGCCCGAATGACCGAAGAGGTCAGGAATGTTTTTTCAAGAATGGAGCCCGGGGCCAGGGAAGCCCTCATTTTCCATGATGCCGATGGAATGAGGATCAAGAGGCCGTCGAAAATTTATATGAAGGTCATAGACGGCCTGGGATTCAATAACGGCGTAACAGACCGGCGACAACGATTGACATATCACTCTTTGCGACATACATATGCAAGCTGGCTTGTAGATCGGGGAGTCGGGCTGTATGATGTTCAAAAACTTCTCGGTCATAAGAACAGCCAACTAACCGAGCGATACAGCCATTTATCAGATACCCGGCTGGACAATGACGTGAGGGAATTCGAAAAAGGAATCAAGCAGGCCCGGAGAGGTAAGGTCGTTGCAATAGGAAAGCGTTAAATTGAAAATGGGGAAATAGGCGGGCCAGCCGACAAGCCGGGAACCCTACCCGGTTTTTCCCCATTCACTACAAGGGCAGCGAAGGGGGCTGAGATGGAAAAGACAGGATGGTTGGAAAATTTCTTGGAGCCATTGGAGAGGAGAGCTAATGAAATTTTAAAGACTCAATCGAATATTAAAGAGGACTCCAATTTTAAAAAACTGAATAAGGGGAAAGGTGTCTCTCGGTGGCAAGCCAATCCAAAATATCAAAGTGCGAAAGATCTTTTAAAACAGATACAATCTTTTAAAGAACTTATTTTAAAAAATGGAACACCGAGGGACGTTATCTATAAATTAACATGGATACTCGGAATCGCCTATGATATGGGCTGGCCGGTCCCAAGCCAATATGTGATCGGGCGCTCTAAAGGCGGGAAAGCCCCAAAGAAAAAAAAGGGAATCCTTTTAGCGATTAAATGGGCAAGGGAAAAGAGCAAACAAAAGAGTGCGCGGGGTTTATGGAATTATTTTAAAAATAAAAACTTTGAAAAAGACGAGTATGAAGTCTATTTCTATCAAGATCCGACCGGCGCGGGTGAAGATCTTCTTTGCCAAAAAATCGACAGTATAGAGAAAGGGTCTATCAAATTCGAGGCATTTAAAAAATACGTTTACAATAAAAATAATGGGTAAGTAAGCCGCTTTCTTACCTTTCCCGAATGTTATATTGACCTCCAGAGAATCAAATTTTCCTGGAGGTTTTTTTATGAGGAAAACAGCAGTTGATCTTTCGGGCCTAAAGTCCAAATGGGGCTCTACCGTCGTCGCGCGGGAGGAAATTCGTAATTTTTCCGGGGGAGCGATTTCCGAGAAGTATGTTGCTAATCTGGATTCTCAGGGCCGGGGGCCTTCTGGGCGATTTCGATGCGGCCGCAAGATTTTATACCCGGTCGATGATTTGATCCGATGGCTCGAGGCTCGTTCGGAGGTTGCTTAGATGAGTCTCACGAATGACGATACGATAAAAGACTTCCAAATCGTGGACTTTCCCGAAGAACTAAAGGCGCAGGTTAGCGCTGTGATCCTTACAGCATTCTTCCGGGAGAAGGAGAACGGGCGTGGACAACAATCAGAATAATTTCCCCCCCCATCTCCAACGATTTCTTTCCAAATTACAGAAAGTCAAATACATCGGCAGTGGCCGCCACATGGCAATTTGTCCTGCTCACGATGATGGACAAGCTTCCCTGAGCATCTCACAGGGGGATGACGGTCGAGTGCTGCTAAAATGTTTTGCCGGGTGCGCGGCGCAAGACGTGATGGAGGCCCTCGGTTTGGAGATGAAGGACCTTTTTCCACCCAAGGAGGAGGGGGTATCCTCTCCCTCTCCCCCGAAAAGGCGTGCAACCGTGCAACCGTCCTGTCAAGTATCTGAAAATACTAAGAATGAACTGGTTGCAGTACCGGAAGGGTTGCATACAACCGGTTCGCAGGGCTGCACTCTACAGCAGTACGCCACCCTGAAGGGATTGCCCATTTCTTTTCTTCGGGAGCTTGGACTTTCTGATGTCAAATATATCGGGAAGGCCGCGGTACGAACACCTTACTTTAATGCTAAACAGGAGGAGATTTCGGTTCAGTACAGAATCGCACCGGATGGGAATAATAAATTTCGCTGGAGAAAGGGATCGAAGCCCTGCCTGTATGGGACAAATCGTGATTACAAGTCGAACGGAAAGGTGATCATAGCTGAAGGGCCATCCGATGCACAGACACTTTGGAACGCCGGTTTCTCTGCCCTGGGGTTGCCCTCTGCGGACGGTTGGAAAGAGGAAAGGGATGCTACTTTGTTGGATGGAATCACTTCTATATTTGTTGTGATCGAACCGGATCAGGGTGGAGTTGCCGTCCAAAAGTGGTTGGCCACCTCTCGTATCCGTCACCGCGTCCGACTGCTGAGTTTTGATGGATACAAAGACCCTTCTGCACTTTATCTCCATGACCGCGAGAACTTTAAAACCAATATGCAGAAAGCTATGGCGAAAGCTATCCCATGGACAGAAGTGGAGGCCAGGCAGAATAAAGAAGAGAGGGATAAAGCCTGGGCAATGTGTAAATCTCTGGCAGAGGATCCCGACATCCTGTCTTTATTTGTCGAGAAAATTAAAGGGATGGGGGTTGCAGGGCAAGAGAAAGAGGTTCAGATTCTATACCTCATGTTGACCAGTAGACATCAGAAGAGGCCTGTTTCAGGCGTTGTAAAGGGTCAGTCGGCAGGCGGGAAGAGTTATATCGTTGAAAAAGTTAAGAAGTTTTTTCCCGCATCTTCCTATATTGAGTTGACGGGGATGTCTGAGCACTCCTTAGCTTACGGAGAGGAATCCCTTTCAAATCGGTTTCTCATTATATTCGAGATCATGGGAATTTCAAATGATATTGCAAACTATCTGTTGCGCTCTCTTCTTTCAGAAGGTCGGGTTTTATACGAGACTGTTGAACCAGATTCTACCGGCAAACTGAGGGTGAGACGGATTGAGCGACAAGGACCAACCGGTACTATTATCACTACCACTCAAATTCAAATCCACCCTGAAAACGAAACAAGACTATTATCGATCAACATTTCAGATTCACAAAAACAAACAAAAGACATTATGGTTGCCCTATCCGCTGAGGAAGAGGAGCCTGATTTGAGCGCTTGGCAAGCACTGCAAACATGGATTGATTTTGAAGAACATAAGGTGGTGATCCCTTATGCCGAGAATCTGGCAAGGCTGATTCCTCCCGTTGCGGTCAGGCTTCGGCGGGACTTTACTCAGGTGCTGAATTTGATCAGGAGCCACAGCATATTGCACCAGGCGAATAGAGGGCGGGATTCCAAGGGGAGAATTATTGCCGAGGTTAGAGATTATGCCATAGTGAGGGAGCTAACTTCCGAGATCATATCTGAGGCTATCGGATCAACAGTCTCTTCCAGAATCCGTGAAGTGGTTGCTGCGGTAAACACCATCATTACAGGGACAGACTTGGAACCCGGAAAGCCCTCTGCAACCGTACAGGCCATTGCAACCTCTTTAAAAAAGGATAAATCTACGGTCTGGAGGCAAGTTATGGCAGCCAGAAAAAGAGACTATTTGGTAAATAACGAGAAAGTAAAGGGAAAACCTGCGCAGATAGTGCTCGGAGACCCTTTACCTGACGACCTGGTTATCCTTCCAAATCCCGAAATGTTGAACGGTTGCACGGTTGCAGTCGTTTCCGAGGGAGGGGGTAGGGACGACCTCGCTACCACTAAAAATGGACGTTACGAGGTGATGAACGATGGACAACTCACTTATTGATGGATGTCTCGAAGAGATCGGCAAAGGATACAGGCCGGGCCTGCTGCCGTGGCTGAAACAGCAGCCAGCCCGATGGCGACGGCTGCTGAACCTGGAGGACGCAATCAATAAGGCGGCGCTTGGGGGCGGTCAGGTAGGGTTGACGGCGGCACTGTCCGAGTACAAGGACTTCTTCCGGGAGATGGTGACGGCGTACGAAATGAGTAACACATTTCCATTATTCGAAGGCAGGGCAAATGAGTAAACACCGAAAGACAATAACCATCCAGGAAACAGCATATTCAATCCTGGCTGCTCATAATCCAATGACTGTCCGGCAGGTCTATTATCAGCTGGTTTCCAGACAAGTCATAGAAAATAACCGCGGCCAGTATCAGGCCGTCTCAAATGCTTTGGTTCAGGCGAGACAAGAGGGATTCATCCCATGGGAATGGATCGAGGACAGAACGAGACGACCAAGGTCGGTCAGTATGTGGGACAACTTATCTGATTTTGGCTATACAGTTCTTTCTTCATATCGCCGCGACGTGTGGGATTCTCAACCTCATTATATTGAGGTATGGCTGGAGAAGGATGCGCTCTCAGGGATATTCGAGGGTGTACTGGAACCCTACGGAGTGACCTTGAATGTAGGCAGAGGATATGACGGCTGGGACTCCATCCATAATGCAGCTGAGCGTTTCAATGATGGGGACGGAATGACTATCCTTTACTTTGGCGATTTCGATCCGTCCGGAGAGGACATGGCACGGTCCCTAAAAGAGAGATTAGCCTTTTTTAAGTCAAGTCCGGAAATCCTGAAAGTGGCGTTAACCTACGGGGACATAACCCGTTACAACCTGCCTCCCGACTTCACCAAAGTAGGGGATACCAGACAAAAAAATTTCGTTGCCAAGTATGGAAATGTGGCTGTTGAGCTTGACGCTTTACCTATCGATATTCTCCGAGATCGGATAGTTAGGGAAGTGGAGGCACGGATGGACCTGAATGCACTGGCAGGGGTGAAGCTGATTGAAGATGTAGAGAGAGAGGAACTGGCAAGGGCATTGGGGCGGTGATAACAGTGCGGGTCCTTCCTGGAGGTTTGGCGGTGAGACTGCGCTGCCCGCGATATTCGAGAGGGAGTGAAAATTTTTTTGACTTGACGTTTTACTTTAGCTATCAATAATGAGTATCCGAGGAGGGTTACCTGAAACTCGTCACTCAGGCTAAATTTGCAAAATTAAAAGGTGTCTCCAGACAGCGGGTCGGCCAGTGGGTCCGGGATGAGATCATCGAGCTGAGGGGTGGCAAGATTGATCCTATACAGGCGGATAGCGATCTTAACAACCGTCTCGATCATTCAAAGCGGCTTGATTGGGAGTTTACCAATTTAAAGCCACCAGTTCCATTCAAGAAGATCTCTACTTTTGAGATACCAGACCTGGAATTGGATTTTAGCGCTTATTTTAAAAAAAGAGCTCTCAAAAATAAGAGAACGAAGAAAGATCGGGGGCGGTGATCCTTCGGTCACACCGGTTGGTGACTATAAATCTCTTCTTGCCCGGTTGAAGCGCGGTGGCGGTGGAAACTGGCTTTAAAAAAATCAGAGGAGGATCGAAATGGAAATGACGATCAAAACATTTGCTGAGCGTGAAGGAATGAATGTGGTGACGGTGGAAGAGGCCATCCAGCTGGGGATCCTTCCCATTACAGTGGACGGTTTGATTCCAGTGGATCAAGTCCAAGGGCATTTAGAATGCCTTGAACGGAATGAAAAAGAGGCCCGGGTTGCACCGATTCGGGAGGAAGTTGAGAGCCGGATATCGGGACGCCGGTCCTATTCAACCTCATTGAAGCCGAACCCGGGAGATAGTGTGGGGGAGAAAATTTCTTCTTCACGTTTCCATTCAGTCTTTCCGGAATCCCGTCCATTGGGAGAATTTTTCAGTCCAGAAGGTAAGGCGGCTTTTGAGAAGGCGGCTGCATCCGGCCAAATCCGGATCCTCCAAAAAACGGGTAGCATGAGCGTGGCCTCTTCGTCTTCTCCCCTGGAGGAGAGGGCAAAGCAGACTTGGAATAGGGATGCCGATATTCGGGAGGAATTCAAAAACAATTTTGCTTCTTATCTCGCTTTTCTCAAACAGAGCGAGGCAGGAAATGTTCGGATCTTTCGGAAATAAATTTTGTTCTTAGACGTATGGCAAAGATTTTTCAGTCTCGAAGCGAAAGGAGGTAAGAAAAAATGGCTAACTACGAGCAAAACGTTTGGTATCAAGGAGGCGACGACGCATTGGCATTGAACGAAGCGCTCCGGACTGCCTGGTCAGAAAGACCTGCCCTGAGATCTGCCTTTGCTTCTTTGGATCAGTTTTTGGCGGTGAATCGTGTCGCCTTTGCGGCTGAGGCGGAATCTACAGGTAAAAGGTTTAGGGAAATTATTGGATACTTTCCGGTTGTTGAAAATCCGTAGAAGAAAGGAGCGGTTATGACTAAATTGGAAGAGAAGAGGAACATTCTCTTTGAGAAAAAAAAGTTGTGGATGAAAAAAGACTTTCTCTCTCCAGTTTGAAAGGTCGGCAGGATAAGATGATCGCTGATTTGGCCGACAAAAAGTTTCAGCTTGAAACGGCGATGATGGAGCACCAAAGATTACAGGGCGAAGTTTCATTGGGCCAGGCTCCCGAGAAAGATCTCTTTCGGGTGGCAAAGGAGATCGAGGAGTTGAAGCTCCAGATCCAGGAGCTCGAGTTACTCAATTCGTCCTTTCCGAAAGCGAGAGATTCCCTGGAGACGGAGATCCGGAAGGCTGAAAATATTTGCCAGGGACTGACCCATGACTTTTGGTATCACATCATGGAGCTGGAAAAGGAAAAAGCAAAGGGTAATACCGCGCTCTTGAGGGCATGGGCCGCGTTTAATCTGTCAGGCGGAGGGGCTTCGTTCGGCCAGTTCCTTTCGAAGCACTTTAATTCTTACTTTGTTGAAGACGTTGAAAAAATATCGAAAGAACTTGAGGCCGAGTATTTAAAAGGAGGTGATCGGAATGGTTGATGTGAATTTGACAGCGATTTTTGGCGAGGTTTTTCAGGATGCCGATGCATTGAAGGCCATGGCAAAGGTTTTGAGCCGGCAACCGGAATCAATAAGAGACCGGATCATTAACGAATTGGCGTTGGCGACAAATATTACCGGAAAAGCATGGCGAGATAGAATGCGGGCATTGACCAGTAAGAGATAGGTTCTCTGTAAATAAGACAACGCCCTCCAAGTATAACCTTGTCCATTTTTAGACAAGGTCAGTAAGAGATAGGTTCTCTGTAAATGAGACAACGCCCGCGACCGAGGCGTGTATCGGCGACGATATCCATTCCTCTTTCCGAAGTAGTACCCTGGTCGGCGGTGATCCGGCCAGGGGAAGATCGGGACAACCCTTGTCATGAAAAGATGGCCTATCAGAAAAAAAAAGGAAAGCCTTCCGGACCCTCTTCCAGATCCGGGCAACTGGGGCCTTCGCTTTCTATTTTTTGAGGTTTTAAGCGAACTCCTCACCTTTTTAAAATCGAGGAATGGGAAGGGAAATATCTCTCTCCCTGGTTCTCACCGGGAGGCTAAAAGAGAAGTGATCGATAGGGGGATCACCCTTCAGGGGCTTGGAATTCGATCATGCGTCGATGATCTTTCCGATTCATTACAGGCTAATGAGAGGTGGGCGGTCATCAATGGCAGGCCTACAAGGGTTAAGGTGAATTAAGAAAAACGGCTGTTTTTTGGAAGGTGCTTTTCGAAAGTTGCCCGGGGGTGTGCCTGGAGACGGACCCGAGAGAATTCATCGAAGAGGGGATCGAAGAGTTGATTGACTTTTTAAATTATATTGAGTTTGCCATGCTCCAGGGGAAGCTCCCCTTTTGTAGGTGGGCTTTTGAGGTAAGATTGTGATACATCTATCTAAGGCGTTGATATATTGAACTTGTTCAATGGCAATAAGGGACCTTGAATCCTTTCTATTTTTATCACCTTCTTTCTGCCTTTCCTTCTCTTTCTGGTATTTGATTTCACTTATTACCGCCGTCCTTGTCGGTATATCCTCATTCTCCCTTGCCTGAGCTTTCACCTTTTCCACGATTTCGGGGTGCTTGGCGATGGCTTGGGCATGATGTAGTCGCTTATGTGATATCCCTATTTTTTCATGTCGTGCCTTACCATCACGATGACCTTTGGGGATACCTTGATATTTTTCTGGAGGGATTTTTTCTGCCAGCTCCCCAATCCCCGCACCAATATCCAGAAGCATCTCTCAGGCTGGATCGCAAAAGGGGGAGATGGATTAATGAGAATATACCGGAGGGGGGAGCTAAGGGAATTGGAGTGCGACTAAAAACAGTCACACTCTCTAATGCAGGCATAGGCAGGAACGAAAGCCCGATACTAAGGGGATTGGCCGAGTCGCAGTCCATACGGGCGGAGGAGGTGAACCAAATGGGAGTCTATAAGACCGTTCATGGCGGGGGACAGATGGGGGATAAACCGTGTTGGGCCAGGAAAATAAAAAAGGCTTGAAACCCTCCAAGCCTTGATAGTCTAAGCGCCCCTGGCCCGACTCGAACGGGCGGCACACGGATTAGGAATCCGTTGCTCTATCCACCTGAGCTACAGGGGCATCTCAATCCAACAATATGATTTTCACGCAATTTCGTCAAGACTATTTAAAATAAATTTTACTTCAAGGCAATCCTTTATGGAGGCTACGTCAACGTTTTCCTGTCGCGACGGCGGGCCAGCACGGCGGGCCTTGCGAAACGGGCGTCTTCACCCTAACCCTTGCCGAAGAATTATTTAGAACGAATTTTTGGATGGAAGTCTGAAGGGGTGAGAGCCGAAATATTTCCTGGAGGGGGAGGCTGCTCTTCTAAATCGTTAACCTTCTATTTGGACTCAACTATTTGACCTGTCATCTTGTCAATGGTCACTTCAACAAAATCCATTCTTTCCATATTCCAATCATTCCCTAAAAACTTTTTCACCCAATTCATGATCGATTCAGGGGTGATTCGTTGAGGGTCTTTTCTTCTTTCGGGGAGAATCCCAATTAAATGACGTTGGTCCTCTTGGTTGTGATGGTAGAATTCATAAGCCAATATATGTTCCATATTTCTTATCCCTTAATTGACCGATGGATAATAAACGACCTTCCTTCTCTCTACTGGAAATCTTAAAGTGATTAATGTCCTTCCCTTTTGGCCATCTATTCCAAATTCCATCACCCCTTGATTTTTTTTGACCATTTCGTCAATGAGTCTTAACTCAAAATCAAGGGTTTCTTTCTTTTCTGGGGAAGGGTCTTTGATGATGGGTCCAAATTGTTCTATCGTTTTTCTATAACCATCAAAGAGGACCGATATTTCAATATATTTTCCTTCCGCGAAGGATGGAGCGCTGACCTCTCCATGCTGCTTCTGATGGATAAACAATCTGGTCATAAAGCCAACCCCTCCATTGACAGGGATCCATCTTATGGCATACTTAAGGGTAGAGTCTAAAATATATTTCAAATGTTCATCTGGAGTGATGGTTTCGGGAAGGTCTTCTTTAAAATTTTTAAACACTCGAATCTTCTTTTCAGACATTTGGGTTTGGTTGTTCTTTAGCACATTTTCGATGAGGGCGTGTACCGTATTTATTTTTGTTTCCGTGGAATTGACCTTGAGGTAATTCAGAACAGAGCTCAGGAGCAGATCGACCTTCCCGATCTCCTCATTGAGAATATGATGAAAATGATCATCGAAGGTCTTATCGTTAAATTTTCCTCGGGATATTTGCGTAAAATATTTGATGGATTCCAGTGAATGGTCAATGCGTTGAATCAATTCGATGAGAAGAGAGGATTTGAATGAACCATGCAGCTCATTTGCCATCATCAGTTTTTTAAATTCGAGTGAGCCAGGATCACCCTTATCGGATTGAGGAAAAATAGAATGGAATAAATCATTCTGGGGATTAAAAATAGAATTATTTTTCATATATTATTTGGTTCTTATCCACTAAGATAAAAGCAATTTTGATACCACATTTGAGGTGGGATCCCAACTATTGATAATCATTCTATTATCGATTTATTCTGAACACTTTAAGGGTCTTAATGGTGGAAAATATTTTCCAGTTTGTCCCGATAAATTACCACTAAAAAGTGAAAATGTTTTCCTATCCCTCATCCAAAAAGGTCTGGATAGCGGATTGGGAAGCTTCACGGCCTCGGCCTGGAGGGGGGGATCGAGTTTATGAGAAATCTCAATCAGGATTGAGGAGGGGTTGGCCAAAAGAAGACCCCAGTCAGGGCCCGCAAAAGGTTCGCAAGGTTAAAGCTTAGTTAGAAAATAAACGTCAAGGGTCAAAAGGTAAAGGCTAACCCGCCTTCCGGTAGGCAGGTTAGCCAGTTTTGTGAATGGGTTAGGTCATTGGTCTTAAAGATTTTACCTTACCACTTCACTTTGCCTAAACTGGCTTCCTAACCATAGCCTTAACCTGAAAAATTTTCATTGTTCGTGCCTGCCTGCTGTGGGCAGGCGTAACCTGACGGCCATGAAAACTTACTTTAATTTCTCTAACACACTCTTCGCCTCTTCGGCTCCTGCAAACTTAGCGTCCAATTCAAGGGCTTTTTTCAGCTCCCTCTTTGCATTTTCGTTATCACCATTCTTAAGGTAAGCCATTCCAAGATGGTATCGCATGACAGGATTGTCCGTAATTTTTTCATTCGCCTCTTTCAAATAAGTAATCGCACGGGTGAAAATATTCTTTTTGTAATAAACCCATCCGAGGGTATCCGAGATGTGGGGGTCATCCGGAAACTGTTCCTTTGCGCCTTGAGCTAAATTCAAGGCTTCATCAATATTCTCACCCTTCTCCGCATAGAGATAAGCTAGGTTATTGGCTGCAGGGGCGAATTTAGAATTAATTTTCAGGGCCTTCTGGTAGTATTCCTTGGCCTTCTCATACTTCTTCTGAGTGTCATAGATAATGCCTAATCCCATGAGGGCAGAAAGAGAATCCGGCGCCTTCTGGAGAGCGGCACTGTATCCCTCGATGGCCTTCTCTGTTAAATTCTGCCGGATATAAAAACTGGCAAGGGAGGTATGAAATCCTGCAACATTGGGATTGAGTTCGATCGCCTTTTTATAATTCGTTTCTGCCTGGTCCGCCTCTTTATTTACCTCGTAAAGACGACCCAGCATATTGTAGAAAAAAGGATTTTGTGGAGAAGCCTTAATCTGTGCTTCCACCCTCTCCAATGCCTTTTTGCTCTCTTTCTGGTTCATGTAGACGACGGCAATGAGATTAAGCGCCTCTAAAAAATTTGGCTGGAGGGACAATGCCTTCTCAAATTGGGGTAATGCATCCTTCTCCCTCTTTTGCACCAAAAGGATTCGTCCTTTATGGAAATATCCGACTGGATTATTGGGCGCGATCTGAATGACTTCTTCAAAAGACTTGCTGGCTTTCGGGATATCCCTCTTCAGGAGATAGATGTTTCCAAGGATCAGATGGGCCTGGATCGATTTAGGGTCTCGTTTCAAAATCTCCTGTGCTTCCTCAATGGCTAAATCTAAAGCCCCTGTCCTGAGATGGATATCTGCAAGCAGCAATCTCCCTTCAATCCAATTGGGGTTCAGTTTAACCGCCTCGGCCAGCACCGTCTTTCCCTGCTGGATATCCCTGTTGCCGAGATGGGCAAGGCCGAGGAAGTGATGGGCCATAAAAGATTTTGGATTATCTTTGAGGTAAGACTGAAATAAATTAATGGCATCATTGAATTCAGTCTTGACCAGATAGAGGCGGCCCTTGAGGAATATTCCTTCATCGCTTTTGGGATTGATCTCAAGGATTTTCGCAACCATCTCAGAGGCCTTATCAAACTTACGATCATTAAGGTGGACTTCGGCCAGTTTAGCCCTTGCAGGAATATTTTTCGAATCCACCTCGAGCGCCTTCTGGTAGGCCTCAATGGCCTTCTCTTTCTTCCCCCAGATTAAATAGAAGTCTCCCAGATGGATGTGAGAAAGGACCTTCTTGGGATCTACTTCGATAGATTTGATGAATTGTTTTTCTGCATCCTCCATTTTCCTTAAAGAAACGTAGAAATTTCCCAAGGCAATGTAAGTATTTCGGTCTTTAGGTTCGATTTTAATCACCTCAATCAGTTCAGCCTCAGCCAACTCGGCTTTCCCTGTTCTCCGATAGAATTCAGCCAGTCCATATCGAGCCTTTGTCGATTTTTCATCGACCTGGATGGCCTCTTTGAATGTCTGTTCTGCCTTAGCAAAATCCTTCTTCATAATATAAAGGTTGGCTAAATGGAGATGGGCTTCAATCTTCTTGGGATCTTGTTCGATCGCCTTCTTCGCCTCCTCAATGGCCTTGTCCAGATTCCTATCCACAGTATAGATGGAGCTCATGAGCAGACGGCCCGAGGCATTGTTTGGATCTTTTGCTAGGATCTTTTCGGCCTGTTCTTTTGCCTTCTGGGGGTCTCTTGACAGGAGAAAGAGATTTCCAAGCTGAAGTCTCGCTTCAATTAAATCGGGGTTTAACTCAATACTTTTCGAAAACTCAGAAAAAGCCTCCCGAAACTCTCTCACTCCTAAGTGGGTGAGCCCGAGTTTGTAACGGGCCTCGGCATTCTTGGGTTCGATCTGAAGAACATTCTTGTATTCGATCATGGCTTCTTTGAATTTGTTTTGCGCGAAATACTTCTCTCCCCTCTTCCAGTGCTTCTCCTTTTTTGCTTCCTTGCTGCAACCCGATAATCCGGACAGAATGAAGCAAAAAAGAATGATAAAAACAAAAACCGATCTCCTCTTATTTAAAAAGTCCATCAGCCTTCCCCCTTCATGGATTGTTTGAATTAACCAGATTCATTTCAATTCTATCATAATACCGTCTTAAACTCAATGCCCCCCGCCTTTCCCCTGGCCAACGGGTTTCCCTATTAAAACGTCTGAGGAAACGATCTTGATCCGTCCAGAAAAGGACCGGCCTATCCTCAAGGCAGCAATCCATTGCAGAGCAACTCATCTCCTCACAGGAGATGTTAAAGATTTTGGACCATTTACGAACCATCCTGATCTTACAGGGGGTGTTCTTATTCAGACGGTTTCAGAATTCTTGGATAGCTTTATGAAACCAAGGAGCAAACCCCGTTAGAAATTCTAGTCCCGCTTTAGCGGGACATTATTTCTAATATCCTCATTCTCCGTCGTCCCTCGTCAATCGTCTATCCTCTCTCCTCCCTCCTCTATCGTCCATCGTTCATTGTTTATTGTTCATAGTTTATAGTTCATCGTTCATAGTCTTTCCCCTACCGCCTCCTGTGTTTTCTTTGATCTATCGTCCCTCGCTCATCGTCTTTTGCTTTCTGTCTTCTGTCTTCTGCCTCCTACCTCTTGCCTTCTCCCTTCACCTTTTTATTGTTTATTGATCACTGTTTGCTGATCACCGATTACTGATCACTCCTCTCAAATTGCAATATTGCAGGCCTGACCCCAAAATCGAAGTTCCAAAAGTATTTTCCTTGACTTTTGTAACTTATAAATTACAATATATTACGATGAAAATTCTCATGGATGCAGATTGTTTGATCAAATTGACTAAGGCTGGACTAAAAGAATTTATCTGCCAGAATGAAAAAATAGTTATCCCCGGAATCGTTAAGAGAGAAGTTGTGGATGCGGGTAAGAGCAAGGGGCATCCAGATGCTCAATTAGTTGAGGAAAATATCCGACATGGGCTCATCACTGTAGTCAAAGAAGTTACATTGAATCATGTGAAAGGTGATCAGGCCCTTGTGGCCATGTTTAAGCGAGGGCGATATACAGCCGTGGCCACCGATGACGCAAAGTTAATCCGCATTCTCAGAGCAACTGAAATTCCATTTGTTCTCCCTGCTCTGCTTATTTATTCGATTTATTGCAGAGGGTTGATCGGTCAAGCAAAGGGCCTGAATTGGTTGGATAAACTATCGCCCTTCATTAATGAAGAGGAATATAGTGTAACAAAACTTTTATTGGAGGAAAGGCCATGAAAGTAAAATCTATCAGAATTCCCGAGGAAATCGATCAAGCTATAGATTATGTTGCGCGTTCTGAGAAACTTGAAAAGACAAGTTCCCTTCGCAAACTAACAAGAATGGGCTTCGAAGTTTATGTGGCAAAGTTATATGAGAGGGGTAAACTGACCCTCCGTGAAGCAGCTAATCTCTTACATCTAAACCTGATGGAGACCATAGATCTCTTGAGTGAAATGGGTGTCAAAGGTAATATCAAAGCAAAGGATGTTATGGAAAGTTTAAAGGCATTATCTTAAATCAAGAAGCAAATTATTTTAAAAAAGTCCATTAAAGTTGAAACGTCCAAGAACAGAATATTGGAATGGAAAGCCCTTGGGAAGAAAGTCTCATCAAATTGGGATGGCCTCTCAGCCGTCGAAGAAATCCGCCAGCAAAGGGAGAAGGTACGGTGAAAAGAATAACTCTCGACAGTTCTGTAATCGTATCGTCGCTCTTAGAAAAGGAGCTTCGTCATCAGGAAGCTTTTGAAATTCAATTCTGCGGCAGGTTGTGAATCTACTCCCCAATGGAAAACCCCTTTCGTCCCTCCTAAACTGATCACCGATTACTGATCACTTCTCACTATTTTTCGTCTCGTCTCTCGTCTGTCGTCCCTCGTCAATCGTCTTTTCTATATTCCTGCCTTCCTGGCTTCCTTATTCAACTTTGGAGTGGAATCTATTGGGGAAAAAAGAGAAAACCACTTCTACTTTTTTAAGGTCTCTAATTTACCGAAATTTAATATCACGAATGAAAACGAATGGTTACTGAATAAATAGTATTTGGCATAGGACTTGCGTTATTACTAAGCTTAGTAAAATGCTTGCATCTCGAGGAGGATTAAAAAATGCGAAAAGTACTTTTTTTAAGTTTGTTGATGTTGGGGCTCGTCTTCGGGACAACACCGGCTAGGGCTGATATCTTGGTAGTAGACATTGGGCTTTCGGTTGGACAAAACCCAAAAACAATGTTAATTTAATTCTGGTTCTTAAACCAAAGGAGTAATGTTGGTATTCAGATATGAAAGAGGTTTTGTTTAATAAACTTCAGAGGCTTAAGGAAGAAACGAAATATCTGGTGGATAACAAGCCTAAATTATTCCGGAACTTGAAATCCTCTGTTGAGACGAAGAAGATTGTTGAGCGTTCGGTTTATCTTTGTGCTGAAATTGTTCTCGATATTGCGGATCTGATCATCATTAAAAAAGGATATCCGAAACCGACGACTTACAGCGATTCAATCTATAAACTCGGAGAATATAACCTGATTCAAAAGGAGTTTGCTCGAAAATTTGTGCATATCGCTGGCGTCAGAAATTTCCTGGCTCATGACTATCAGAAAAATACTGTTCCCGAGTTGGAAAAGTTCCTGAAGTATGGGCTTAACGATCTCAAGAAATTTATGAAAGCTGTTGAGGCGCTATTGTGAAAAAAGAAAAAAAAGCTATCGTTGAGATACTTATCAAAAGATCCGATGTTCTTTTTGCGTACCTTTTCGGATCGAAGGTAAAGGGCTATGCAAATAAGCGGAGCGACTGGGATATTGCTATCTATTTCAATTCATCGATAAAGCAGAATAGCCATTGGCCCGCATTTGAACTCGAGGCTGAATTATCGAGAGCCGTCAAAGCGACCGTACAGGTTACTGCTCTGAATTCAGAATTATCCCCCGTCTTCGGCTTTGAAATAATTAATGACAGGGTTTTGCTCATCGATAGAGACCCAAATTTCAGAATGGATTTCGAAAATAGAATATTAAGGCATTACCATGATTGGCAATATTTTCTAAATAGGCAAATCGTTGCAGAGAGACAAACGACAATTTAATAAGTGCTGCTGTGTTGCAGTCCTGCTGGGAAAAACCAAGTTAATAGGTTAACAAGGTAATGAGTTAATAAGTGCTGCGGTACTGATGTGCTGCAGTTAAAGTTAAAAAACAAAGGCCCATTGGCCGAAAGGCTGATGGGCTTTTTTGTGGACAAAATCGAAAAACAATGGTATTCTTAAAAAAAATTAAAAGTTATGAATGAACGTCGCTTTAATTTAGAACAGATCTGTAACCATTTTGGAGTGTTGGTTCTTTATGCCTTTGGCAGTCAGTCAAAGAGGGTAAAAGAATGGTTGGAGGGACATCAAAATAGACTGCCTTTAGATTCGGATGTAGATATTGGAGTCAGAATGATACCAGGCGCGAAATGGTCTATTGTGGCTAAGGTCTCTTTGGCCCTGGCATTGGAAGACCTTCTTGGTTGTAAAAGGGTTGACCTGGTATCATTATTAGACGCAGATCCATTTCTGGCAGCGGAGATAATTCGAGGTGAGCGATTTTTTGCCTCTGATGAACTCGGGGCCGATGAGTATGAGTTATATGTTCTAAGAAGAGCCGGAGATCTTGCCCAGCTTGAACGAGAGCGGATGGCTCTGGTTTTGGGTGAAACAACATGACACCTCAGGCTATTTCCAAAAGGATTGTTACGGACCGTTTTGATATAGTTGATAATCTTCTACGAGATATTCGGGCTCTTCCATTGACCGACAAATCTGACTTTTTCTCAGACAGTCGAAACATTTGGGCGGCAGAGTCGTGTCTACGTCGTAGCCTCGAAGCCCTCTTTGATCTGGGCCGTCACATCTTAGCCAAAGGTTTTGGACTTGGAGTCACGGAATATAAAGAGATAGCCCTCCGGCTTCACAGCCAAGGTATCCTGAATGATGAAGAATCAAAATTGATGCAGATTCTTGCGGGTTACCGAAATCGATTAGTCCATTTTTATCATGAGGTATCCGCAGAAGAGCTATACGAGATCTGTGCAAATCGGTTGGGTGACCTGGAATTGATTCGAAACGGTCTAAGGGCTTGGTTAAGAGAACATCCTGATAAATTAGACTCTACGTTATAATATCGCAGTTAAAAAGTTTTGAATGAGGAGTGCTGAGTTTTGAGTTATTAGACTAAAGGGCTGCGGTTAGGAAATTCAAGTTAATAGGTTAAAAAGTTAATGAGAAGAGCCCATTGGCTAAAAGCCTTTGGGCTCTTTTTTTAAACCCAACAAATTTATCCCACTTGCCCCGTAGCAATAACATACGGGGTGAAATGCGGCCTGCCCTGTGGCAGTATGGAGTATGAAAACTACTCCACGGGGAGCCTATTTCACTGGGACCCAAGCAACCCAATATGTAGAAAGACTGGTGGACTTTTTGTTATAGATGAAACGGAAAATTTTGGTATTGATATTTGGCATTTACCATTATATAATGGCAATTATTTGGAGGGTATCCATGGAAACGACATTAGATAAATTTGGCAGGATAGTGATCCCAAAAGAAATTCGTGATGAGCTTTGTTTAAAGCCCGGGGAAGCGTTGCAGGTTGAAAAATCTAGTGATAAGGTCATCTTAAAACTGCTGAGAGAAGAACCATCATTACATATGAAAGAGGGTGTGCTGGTGTTTACAGGCACTGTGACGGGTAATATTAAAGATGCTGTCCGTATCTTGCCTTAAAACCCTCAAGCGACCTTATTCCTGTTTTCCTGGCTTCCTTATTCTCTAAACTGTCCGGTATCGACCCACTCTTTTTTTAAAACAGACCAGAAATCCTCTGCAAGTCCCTTCACCACATACTCATAAGGCAGCCAGCCATATCCCCCTTCCCCCCAATCCTTTCCCCAGGAATTTCGTATGAGGAGAGCGCCGGTCGTTTCCACCTTCCCGTATTTATTTTTGATCTTCATCTTATCATCATACCCAACCGCAACCACCGCATGTCCGCCTTCGATCTTTTCCCTCGGAGACGGAAAAGGGATTTTACCGCCCTTCTCTGCCTGCTCGATGGAGTTATAGACGGTAAAACCGAACATGGCGGGATGGCCCTTGGAGAGATAGGTCTTTAGCCTGTTCAACACCTCTTCGGGTTTGATCCTTGGTGGATCATGCCTGAAATACTTGATCGTCTGGTAATTCTGCGCAAAGGCATAGCAAAAAGCCGGAGGTTCCTGATCAAACCGCTTATCATCATCCGAATAAGGCCAGTGCTCTTCGGGAGGCACCCCGAATAGCACCATTGCGCCCATCGTGCTTCGAAGGTAGGCGCCGGTATCTCCCTTCATCTTCATCAGATTGCGCGTCACCTTATAAAGAAAAAGCCTCGAGGCATCGATATGCCTTCCAAAAGCCTTTCTCTCATAATACTCAATCACCCCTGCCCCTGCATGGGCGGTGCAGGAACCGATCCGTCCCTGGTCCTCGATGGGCGAGCACCATGGCCGGAGATCCGAAGATACCGGTGTACTCCTGGCCCTTAACGAGCTTTTGGGTCCGAAGATCAACCGAACCTCATCGGTCTGGTCCGTGTAATCCCTGAAATCCGGATAATCCGGAATCCACCCCATCCCATGTCTCTTTTCGTTATGATCCATTGTCTGTCTCCTCCCTTCTAAAGATAGATGAGAACGCAATTGAATTTCCTGGCCTTCTTTTAAGAAATTCAATTTGCGCTATTCTTGAACGGTCGATAGAGTGGATCGCCTATCAAGATCATTTGCCAGGACCAGTATGGATTGGATAACGCATAACATTCAGCTAAGGTCAGCCGTCCCTCTATGAGAAGAGCAAAAAAAAGATCCGGCAATGGAAAGGCCTGGACATAAGGCTCAGCCACAGGTCCTATGGTAGCCGCCACCCCTTTTTCGAGCATCCTCTTGCACCAGACCTGACTTTCTTTATTCTTCAGCGTTACACATTCCCCGCTTGCAATATGAAATCCGACAGCTCCCTTAACCCAGGTAAAGGCATCCACATACCGGGCTAAACTGTACCATCCGCAATAAAGCGCGGCATCCGGACACTGTCCGGGCTGGAAAAGGGTCTGCTGAGAATCGAGGACAACCGGCATGCGACGGCTTTTTTCAACCAGATGGGCGGCGTTATATATTGCCTTATCGTAAAACGCATAGCCTGTTAACTCCCCGGCAGGTTTATCACCCGGATTCGGCCAACGCGCATCGAAATAGGCTTTACCACGAAGTCCCTCCTTTTCGGCCTCGAGACTATCATCAATCATGCGGCGGACAATCGCTTCTTCAGGACCATCCAGGCGGCTTACCAGGATGACTTGCCGAGGCATATTTTTAATCTCTTTCCCACGGAACCCCAAGAAAAATTTATTGGGAAGCATATTCTCAAGCGGATAAGAATCCTCCCTGACCAGAGCCAACTCCGAATCAACAGCAGCCCCCAGAGAGACCTTTCGCACAGCCTGGATCTGCTTCCTGATGCTCACCTCTTCTTCTTTCAACCCCTTCAGTTTTTGGTCATCCTTTTCCTGCTCTGCCTTCATGATCCGGTCACGAAGGGCATTGTATTGTTTTTGTAAACCCGATAACTCTTTTTTTCCTGACCCGTCAGCTCAGGAGGACGGACTCGCAGCGGGAGGCCATACATGGTAACCAGACACAGGAATTTATTGCCTTCCGGATCATTTTTCTTAAGGAACGTCCTGATGGGGGCGGCAATATACTTTTCAAAGTCATTCCTGCTGCATTCCTCCTCCGATGAGGTGTTTAGCAATATCAGGTTGTTTGAGGGAATATGCCGTTTCTCCATATAATATTTAGCCAACTCCACACTGTGCCACGCCATCTTATTGGCAACGACTACTATATTTTCAGGTGTCAATCCCCAGCAACCGGGTTGTTCTCCAAAGATTGCGCATGGAATAAACAAAAATATAAATAAAAATATTTTAACCCTCATGGTATCATCTAATCTTTTCTATATCGATTTATCAACGATCAGGCTTAAAGATTCCTTCTTTCCCATTATAATTTTACTCTATCCAATTTACAATTCAAATGAATAGTTTTATCCCATGGTTTCAGAAAATCGAAGACTTTATGACGGGGTTTACTTTTTTCAAGTATCTGCTATAATCAATTTTAAATTGACCTGCCACCAGCCGGTAGATTTTCCACTGACTGAAACCAGCCAAGGGGAGTAAAAAAAGAGCCTGACGATCCTATGACCGAAAGGCTCTTTTTTTCACTTATTAACTCATTCTCTCATTAACTCATTTCTTATTATTGACCTCCCTCCACGAAATCGGAAGAATCGTTGAATGCCCCTTCAGGTGCGTCGAATAGAGCCCTCCCGGAAACCCTGTGTAGGCAACAGGTCTTTTGCCCAGGGCAGAGATAACCGTGCCTGACGGAATCCCGGTCCCAATGATCTTTGAACGGTCTGAGAGGTCAATCTTTGGCCCTCCTTGATCATTTTCAGGGTTGAGATTGAAGATTGGGTTTCCGACTTTATAATTCAGGGCATAAATCCGGGCGATTCCGTCACTCTCCTGAGAAGGGGTATAAGTGGAGAAATAGACCACTCCAAAGACAACAACCGGAGGAGCCAGGACCTTCTCCCCTTCCTTTAGACTGATAAACCAGCCCTCTTTGTTGGCAAGGGTCTGGACGGTGGCAAAATCCTTTGTTACATCCGCAAGATTACCTTCCGATAAGGGTGAGCCGTTTCCCTTATCCATAAAGGCATAAAATTTGTCGATTCCAATCTTCACATTGGGATGTTCCCGGTCCCCTGTTCCAAACAGGACTATTTCCCCGCCTTTTTCGAGCGTCACATCCGGCTTACTAAAAATTTTCTGCTTGCCACTACCGGTAAAACCAAGGTTTGAATTGAAGACAACCCTTCCTGACCAACCATTCGGATCAGCCCCCTTTAAATCGAACCTCCAGAGCTTTCCTCCCATATCTCCGACATAAAGACGGTCAATGTAACCATCGCCGTTAACATCCACGCAGGAGATCGTGCTTGGGATGGAGTGTTTCATGCCTGGATCTCTTTTAGAATCCCACCGCCAGATCTGCTGGCCGGTTAATAAATCGACCACATAAACCGCCCTTCCCTTCTTATCTTCAGCGGCCGGGGTTTTTCTGTCCTGATTCTCGTCATATCCGCCGCCAATGATGCAGACCGCCTTTCCCCCTTTTCCATCTTTGATACGACCGAACTGGGGTTCTGACCAGGTCTGTCCTATTTCCGAAAACCCGGTGGTTTCTGGGCCGATCTTCCAGAGAAACTTCGGACTTTCAGGCTTGGTCACATCAAGGGCATAATAATTGTTTCCCCCTCTTCTTAATCCGAAAACAATGATCTTCTGTGAATTGGTGATATAAGCCTTTGGTGAGCCATCCACGAAATATTTAAGGCCATTTCCCTGAGGCAATTCTTTTAAACGGACAAGTAACTCAGAGGGAATAAAACCCCAGAGCTCCTCTCCTGTGGCGTCATCAAAGGCACGGAGCATCCCGTCGTTTGCTCCCACAAAGATGACCTTCTTCGAATTCCCATAAGGAATCACCAACGGCCTTGAATTGACAATGGGGCCGAGGATCCATTTCCGTTTTTGAAGGGAGGTCTTCTCCTTGTCTTTGGCATAAGAGTCATATCCCTGAACATATTGAATCAGTTTATCTTTTGCGGCCTTGTCCTCGGATGAAAGCCCTAACATCTCCGGCGTAATCTTCTCGTTTGAGGTAGAAAATTCGTGTAATTCGGTCGTTAAATTCGTGCTATTCGTGGCTTCAATATTTGTCAATATTTTCCTAGGCTTATCCCTCTTAAGAAGGACTTCCCCTACCCCCCCCTTATCCACGTTTTTCCCATCGGCAGAAGAGCTCCAGGCGCTCTTAGAAGACTCCTTTATCTGATTGTTCGTGTCAAGAACAGGCGTCTTAGATGAATCCACAACCTGAACAACTGTCGACCCATTCGTGTTATTCGTTAATTCATACTTTTTGACGTTGCCAATCGCCTCGCCATCTGAACTGATTTCTGAGACGGCAACATACACCTGCCCTCCTGTATTAATCGGCGGTGAAGGCGTTGAGGTCGTTGCCGGTTCCGGGGCTGACGCAGGAGTTGGACTCGCATTCGAAGTGGGTTCGGTGGGTGAAGAAAAAGTTGACCCAGGCCTCGGCTCCGAACCTGTAAAAACTGTGGGGGGCGCGGGATCCGGCATTGACTCTGGAATAGGCGAAGGAACAATGGTGGGTGGAACTAATGAAATTGGAGGAGAGGGTTCAATGGCAACCCCGTTTACTTCTATGGAATAATTACTTTCATTAAAATACAAATCATATGCTGTAACAGCTATATAATAAGTTTTTCCTTCCGTTAGACCCTTTAAAGGAAAAGCATTCACGTTTCCCACATCGACTGAAGCGGTATATTGCTTTGAACTCGTCCCAAAATATACTTTATACCCGGCCAGATCGGGCTCTTTATTTGGATCCCATGCCAATCTTAGCTGGGCAGCCAATGCAGAAGGGGGAAAAAGAAGCGTAATGATAGCACAAATAATTGCAAGGGTTAGATATCGTAATCCATGGTATTGCATAAGTGAAATCCTCCGAAAAAAGTGATAATGATATCTAATAAGCAAGAAATATACCATTAATAAAAACAAATTCTTCACGCTTTATGAGGTAATAGAATAAATTGAGTGGTGTTGATTAACAAATTGAAATTACAGCATATTCTCGGTTTTTTCCTAAGAAATATTTGGGTATCAGTTTTGACAAGAATAACAAATTTGCAGCTATATTGAACTTTTCAGAATTAAAAATTTCCATGCAAGGACATTTTGTCATTTTTTTTCTTCCAGCAGGCTCTCTTGAAGGCACAGCGGGAGTTCTCACGGGTGGCGGGAAGGGGTTGGGGTATTCGGAGGCGAAGATGGCGCGGTAGCTTGGGGTGATCGGTTCTTATGGGACAAGGATTGTGGCCGAGCGGCAACTGTCGGAAGGGGTGAGATAAAGGTATAAAAAATATCTGATCAATCGGTTTGGAACAACGATACCTGTAAAAAAACGGAAATCTTTACAAAATCATTTGAATAAATACTTTCATATTATCAAATGGTTAGAAATATAATTGATCAACTTGTCAAGATTTCTTACAAATCTCAATGTGTTCTGAAAATTAACAAAAGAAAAAACCCTAACGAAACAATAACTTCCTTTCCTTTCTTAAATCGGCATGAAAATTGTAGATAATATATATGATTTTGAGGTGATGATCCTGTTGAGGCGAGTATGTTGGTTTATGAATTTTACTGGCGCGGTGACATTGGGGATACCCATCTGGTTGGAATATTACCTGAGAGAAGAAAAGAACCCACCCGAATTACCGACGAATCGATTATTAATTGGGTGAAAAAGGTTATTGGGGATGAAATAAGAGCCAATGACATCTTCTTCTGCAAGGTAAACATAGAATAGTTTTAGAAAAAGAAAAAACCCACAGGCTCAATTGACTGATGGGTTTTTTTTGAACCCCTTGAGTTTAGATCCTAGATCTTTCGCATACGCCGAGAAGCTATCCCAACCGCAACTATCCCTATCCCTAACAATATACCTAATTACCGTTGCCTGGCAGTATGCCGTGTAGAACATATGACTTGTCGGTTGAAGTCCGGCCGTGGGAATTCGGCAGTTCGCCCACGTAGCCGGAGGGAGGTGTAAGGGGTAACCTGAAGCACTAAGTTCCCTGACAAAGGCTCAGGAAGTGAGCCGAGCAAACCTGCGGGTTGCAGCGAAAGCGAACCTATATGTAGCCTCGTGAACGGAAACGGAGCTGCCGATCCTATTGTCAGGAGGAGAAGGCCGAAGCGGAATGCACATCAGGCAACGGAAGCATACGAAGAAAAGCAGAGAGCCCAAAATTTATCCCTACAGATATCTTTATGACAATCTTAAATTATACAAGATACCGACGACTGCTCCGTGGACTCAGACTGCGAAAGCTTCTGGAAGAAGATGATCGGAAAGCCGTATGCGGGAAAATCGCACGTACGGTTTGATGAGGGGGAGCTGGAGATAGAGCCCTCGCTACTACGCCAGCTCTCTACTCTACCCATTTGCACTTTTAAAAAGTAAAAAGAATTTGATAATAAGGAAAGAATTTTTAAGGCAGTGCCTTTCATTCATAACTCAAAACTTATAATTCAACATTCACTATGGAGTCTTCAGTATATCAAGAGTCCCGATTCTTCTTAAAAGATATGTTTCACCGGATATCTGGAATGTAAACCGATAGTCTTTTGTAACCCTCCCTTCCCAAATGTTTGGATGTCCTTTAATCTTTTTTATTCGTAAGGATGGATGACGGGGATTTTCCATAAGAAGGACAAATTGCTTGTCAGCTCGTTCCTTAATCGCTTCAGGTAGAGTCTTATAATCTCCGTCAAAAGGCCTGGTCGTCTGAATTGTCATCGTTTTTTTCTGAGATGCTGAACCAATTCATTGGCGCTTTTAAAGGGCCCTGATACTTCTCCTTTTACGATCGCTTCATCAGTTTCTTTCTCTTTTTCTTGCCATTCTTTAGTCCAAAACCAAGCTCGATCTTTGGAAATCAGTTTTTGGGGAATAAGGAGAAGTCCTTCTTCTGCCACATCTACCTCTAATAAATCACCGACCTCTAAACGAAGCTTCTCAAAAGCTTCTTTAGGAATGGTAATTTGATGTTTTTGGATAATCCTGGTGATCTGCATTTCTTCCTCCGCTTTTTCCCTTTGCTGTAAAGAATTCTACCATCTTTAACGATTTTTTCAAGTTTCCTTTAATTCGTTTGGAGCAAGGCACCTAATCCCCATTAAAAAAATCAGCCATTCAGCCAATGGGGGCGTATTCCGACACAAACACTTCCCTGTATCCTCTGCAGGAGCATCTGCTTCTCCTGTCTTCCTGGCTTCCTCATAGTCAAATATCAATAAATCAAGCTTGACCTCAATTCCTTTACATCTTATGGATGACCCCTAAACTTCTTTCGTAAACCCTGTTAGAAATTCCAGCGGGGCATTATTTCTAACGGGGTAAATAAAAAAGGCAGATGAGAAATTATCCCACCTGCCTTCTTAATTTTAGATAGTTTTATGGAGCTTACTTTTTCATCCTCTTCCTAACAAAGTACCCAAGGCCGATGAGGCCTGAGCCGAGAAGGAGAAGGGTGCTGGGTTCAGGCACAGATACAGAACCTGAATCATAAATAGCATATAACCCATGACCATTGAATGATATGAGCACTTCTGAACGAGGGTCACTGAGAAGAATATCAAGTGCATTATTTCCATTATTTTGGTATAAGTGGTCTACTCCTGCGAATATTGGATGAGAGCTGCTTATTTCAATATTTCCCTGAACACCGTTATAGAAAGAACCAAACCCCAAACCGAAATAGTTTAAGAAGGTATTCCATCGCGCAGCTTCGTCTACCGGTCCGCCCCATCCTGTACCACCTGCAAGATATACATTACCGCCAGCGTTTACATAGTTAATAAGCACAGTGTTATCTGCAGAATCTCCGGCAATAAAAACACCGTCATAAGTTAAAAGTGTCGCCAGATTGAATGTGATCCCCATTGTCACATTCCAAGTATGACCAGCAGTTGTCATTGTAGATGCCAAGTGAGATCCTGTTAGACCGAAATTTGATGAGTAAGCAAGGAAATTACCAGGGGAGCCTCCGGTGAACCATTTAGCGACATTATTAACATAGGTTGCGGGGTCGTTAATTGGATTAACAGTAAATCCATAGTTGGTCAACTGCCATTCATCATTCGCAAGCACTATCTTTCCAGCCTGCGCACCAGAAGTCGACAACAGACAGATAAACAACGCAGTAAAACAAGCTAATATCGTCTTCATAATTTCCTCCTTTCTATTGTAATTGCTTTTAATTTTAGCATGAATCATACCAAAACCAAATTAACCCGGTAATTGTTTGCAACCTATTAATTTATTTAAATAATTAAATAAAAACACAAAGAATATTCAAGGTCCACCCAAGCCCCATTTTTTAAAGAATTGTAAAATAATTTTACAAAATCAATTCCATTCATCCCAATTGTACTAAATATAAATTAATTCAATATGTTATAACAAAATCAATCCGAATTAAAAATGTAAGCGTTTACGACATAAATTTACACTTCTTTCTTGATGATTTTTAGTCTTTCCATCATTTCGTATAATGTCGGCCTGCTGATCCCCAGTTCCTCGGCCGCTTTAGAGATATTTCCCCTGCTTCTTGAAATAGCCCTTTGAATCAGGTCTCTTTCAAGTTCTTCCCGGGCCTCCCTCAAACCCTTGCCCTCATATTTTTCAAACGGTGAGGCAAGATCGAGGTCCTCTGGAGTTATCTGGGTTCCCTCAGCCATGATGACAGCCCGCTTGACCCGGTTTTCAAGCTCACGGATGTTTCGGGCCAGTTATATGTTTCGATCGCACGAACGGCCTGTGGTGTAAACCCGGAGATTCTCTTCTTGTTTTCCGATGAAAACCTCTGCAACAATGCCGTAGCCAGGAGCAAAATGTCCCCTTCCCTCTCCCGGAGAGGGGGCACCGAGATCACGACCACGCCAAGCCGGTAATATAAATCCTCTCTAAAACTGCCCTTCTTCATCCCCTCCTGCAGATCACGGTTCGAGGCGGCAATGACACGGACATCGACAGATATCTCCTCCCTGCCTCCGATTCTTTCGATCTTCTGTTCTTGAAGAAAACGGAGCAATATACCTAATTACCGTTGCCTGGCGCCATTTTCGTTTCGAGCGGCATCTGTCGGAAGAGGTTAGATTAAGATATCAAGATGGCTAGGCACGTTCCGCACGAACGTCTCCCATTTCTGAAATTTAAATGGTATTGACATTTGCCATTTGGCATTTTATTATGGCAATAATAAAAGAGGAGGTTTTTGCTATGGAAACAACAATAGATAAATTTGGCAGAGTTGTAATACCGAAAGAAATTCGTGATCATCTTGGTTTGAAATCTGGAGAAGTTTTACAAATTGAGAGATTAGAGGATGAGGTTATGTTAAAACCCTTAAGAGAAGAATCCCCTTTACATATTAAAGAAGGCGTGCTGGTATTCTCAGGCGCTGCAACTGGTAATATGAAAGAGGCTGTCCGTCTCCATCGAGAGGAACAACTTAGAAAAATAGCTCTACCAAGTAAAAAATGAAAATACTATTTGATACTTCTGTTATTATCGCTGCGATTATTGAACCACACCCTATGCATTCTCGTGCTTTCCCATGGCTCAAGCGTGCCAAGTCCAAAGAATTTGATAGCCTTGTTGCGAGCCATACATTAGCTGAACTTTATGCTGTTTTAACAACATTACCCATAAGTCCTAAAATTACACCCGGAATGGCTCGTCAGCTTATCTACAATAACATTGAGACTATCTCAAAGATTGTATCCCTTTCTTCTTCAGATTATATCTCCGTGATTCAACAGATAGCTGATCTGGGGCTATCAGGAGGCGTTATTTATGATGCTCTTATTGCGAAGGTAGCTCAGAAATCCAAGGTTGATCGCCTTTTAACTTTCAATATAGAAGACTTTAAACGTATATGGCCTGAAGGGGTAAAGCATATTTATTTACCTTAATGCCTGGAAAATCTTTTTAAATCCCTCCCCTCCCCACCGTCCTGTAATTTGAGAAACTCATGGGAATATACATGGCTTGACATAATTGCATGAATGCAACCCCCATATCATACTGTGCTTTTAATGGGTGACCCCAATTCCGAAACAGGAAATAGTGACGCATTACCTTTAAAAAAACTTTTTGCTTGACATACTTCATTCATAAAGTTATACTCTTTTCTAAAAGTTAAGTATTAGTTAAAAAGGATAAACAAAATGGCTGTTGTTAAAATGCATCCCAAGGGACAAATTGTCATTCCCAAAGAAATTCGTACCAAATTGGGCGGGGTAAAACCTGGAAAGGCTTTGTCTATCACCTTCGTGAAAGACCATGCAGTAATTAGGCCCTTACCGGACGACCCCATAGAATTTTTAACGGGGTTTTTCGAAGGCCGCCCTGTTTCCCTTTCAGAGGAACTGCTAAAAGAAAGAAAGCAGGACAACATAATCGATGAAAATAATTCTCTTTGATGCCCATGCCATCCTGAGATGGACCCAAAAGGAGAGAGGCTATCAAAAAGTGAAAAACCTTCTTATAGCTTGTCGTGATCAATCCGCGACGGGTTATATGAATCAAATCAATCTGGGGGAGGTTTATTACAAAACAATTCGTGCCGTAGGTATCGATAGGGCTAAAGAATTCTTAGAAAATTTCTTCCGTCTTCCCGTCCAGATCATCTTGCCTGACAGCGAACTGATCTGGAGCGCTTCCGAAATCAAGGCATCGTACTCGATTTCCTATGCCGATTGTTTTGCGGCTGCAACAGCCCTCCGATTGAAAGCAACCATCCTTACCGGTGATCCGGAGTTTAAGAAACTCGTCTCTCTCGTCCCCATAGAATGGCTTTCATAGGGTTAAGGGACTAAACCCGTAACATCTTTCCTCGTCCTTCCAACATTCTGATATTCCATTTATTCCGTTACAGAAGGGGGGGCGGGTGAGAAGGAAAGTTGACCCAAAAATTGAGTCAGCGGGAGCATCTGCTTCTCCTGGCTTCCTCATAGTCAAATATCAATAAGTCAAGCCTAAGGTCCTTTCTAAAAGACGTTGGGCAACAGGAATTGTAATGTCTGTTGGCCCTGGCCATCTTTAAATCCTTAATCAGAGCAATTTAGCCCAAAATCGTCACTCTAAGACCAAAATCAGCCACTTCTTTTCAGAATAAACTCATGAGTTCAATCACTTGACTTGGTCCGACCTCAATCGTTTTATCCACTACACTCCACCGGTTTTACCCGGTGCTTTCAATACGTCCTCAAGTCTTCGTCCCCTACTTAGCCTGGTCCGACCCCACCGCCTACAATTTCCCTTATACCGCAATCTCCAGGGTAATCTTCGCATAATCGACATGCGGCGTAATCCTTTTTCTGTCCTTCTTTGTTGTTTCCAGGGTGACCAAACCAATTTCGGCAAGCAACTTTAGGTCCTCGTTGACATTTTTCAAATTCCTTCCAAGCATCTTTGACAGCTCATAAACAGATTTAGGCTTATTCTCTCGAATGGCCCTTAGAATCGCAAGCCGATTATTCGTGAGAACCGACCTCATGTCATCAATGGATTCAAAATAGATTCCCTCCTCTTTCCTCACCTTCTTCCCGGATTCCACGCTCTTCCAAGTGTCAGCAAAGTCCCTAAGGCTATCCTTCAACCTCTTTATGCCAATATCGATTCTCTTTACTTTCATATCTCCCCTCTCCGGACCTTCTCAACATCTCTGTAGAAATCCCTGATTAGCACATCCACCCCTCTGAAAAAATAAGGGTCTTCCTGATTCCCATGATGTCGGTGGTGTCCCTTTTTTTCGGCATTATCGTACCCAATGATTCTTTTCCCTCCCTTAACATAGACCAGGGAATACCTGACCCCCTCCGGCCTGTCTTTAGATACCGGAACTTTCCACATTTTCATTTCGATGATATCCCCGTTCGGCTCAACATTCTTTCGATGAAAAATTAACTTCGCTTTCATATATTAGGTATATTATACCTTATATTGTCCGATTGTCAATCTCTTCCAGGTCTCTTGACCGGAACGTGCCCCGTCCCGCTATTGGCGGGATGCGCAGGGTCTTTGCCCGCCGGCAGGCAGGAAGGGGCACAATAATGGTATTACATTGCCGGGAAGCCCTGGCGTGCCTGCACCGTCCTAACGGGGTGGCCGGGGAGCTTCGTTAATTTGACTGCGTCCCAAAGCATCTGGCATGTCGATGAGTTGACTTAAAAATTGAGTCAGTGAATAGTGAATCGGAGGGCTGGAAAGGTTGCTTCGATTCTTAAATTCTAAAAATGAGACAAGAGGTCGAATCTGACTTAATAATTAAGTCAACGGGTTTGTGGGTTAGGAAAGCTTAAGTCGATTTGCCTTCCGGTTTCTTAAATAACTAAACTACGTCCCTGGAAGCCCTCCTTCAAAACAATCCTCGATCAACTCGCAAAAGATCCCTCTCTGGACCCTTATAATCTGCTCTTTCCAAACGACACGTCTTGAGAATGCTGAAAGCGGAACACCGTTGGAAAACCAGAGATTCTTCTGATCTGCTTCCTTAGAATCAGAAACGATAGCGCTATACCTTATTCTTGGCTGAACCAAAGCCCCCCCGCTTCAGTGACGCATTACCTCTCCCACTTTTTTTCTCTTGACAGAAGTTTTTAAATTCTTTAAAATGTAGTCGTAATGACCAATAAAGGAGGTTATTCTGACCATGAAAGAATGCTCTGTAGCGGAGGCCAAGAAGCATTTTTCAGAACTCCTGGGACGTGTGGCTTTCGGAGGCGAACACATCTTGATATCCAAAAGAGGGAAGCCTTTGGCAATGCTTGTGCCTTCAACCGGAGAGCCAACGGAAGATCACCTCTGCAAAGTGGAAGGCTGGTTGGAAAACGACGATTCTTTCTTCGAGATTATCGATCAAATCGTCCTTGACCGAGAGAAGCATACCTCTCGTATTTTACGGTCGCAGAGAGGCTAATCCCATGTACCTTATGGATACGAATATGCTTAGCGAAATCATTAAAAGGAACCCCAACAAGAGCTTCATGGACAGGCTAAAAACCGTCCCATCCGCAGCCCTCTTTACGTCAACGATTTGTGTTATGGAACTCAGATTTGGTGCGCTCAAACGAGGCAGTAGCCCTTCGCTTTGGCCAAGGATTGAGCAGAATATTCTCCCGAAAGTCCGCATCTTGAGCTTCACTTATAAAGAGGCGATTAAAGCAGGAGAGTTGATCTCGCATCTATATTCTTCCGGACAGCTCATTGGAATAGAGGATATTATGATCGGGTCGATTGCGCTCTGCAATGGGTTGACTGTAGTCAGTGCAAATACCAGGCATTTTTCTCGTATCCCGGATCTAAAGATAGACGATTGGTCTCAATCAGTTTCTGTCCCATTAGGCACAAGGCGTCTACTCCTCTAAGGAGCTCGCCACTGAACACTCGACGCCCTGCTTCTTTCCCGAAGGTGCGGAAGTTTAGCTAAGTATCCTGCCGGATTTGAAATAGTCAAATAGTAAACAACGAGTGTCTTTCCCAATTCATGTGCTTAAGTTGCATTTGAACCAACATCCCCCCAATTTTTGCCTTAATCAAATATCAATCAATCAAGCCCGACCCCAAAGCCTCGTGGGGAGCCTATTTCACTGGGACCCAACGAATTCAATAAACCCAACACTTATCACTTTACGTATTGCCTCCAACCTTTTACCTTGATCCTTTTTCCTTTTATCCTCGCTCCTTTATTTTTTTGTTGATTGTTGAGACCTGACCCTGATCCCTGTTTTTAAGGACAAAAGATGAAATGCCAATAAAATAGACCTGACCCTGATCCCACTGAAAGGGATTCACACAAAGAGGATCGTGAAGCTATCGGCTAAAATGCTTCTGATTGCTTGGACCTTGATGAAGAAAAAGGAGGCGTTTGATCCCACTTATCTAAACGCCGAATAAAAACACTTATCATTTTCGACGAGAGAAGCCCGATCAACAACGTTGAGGCCATAAAAGGACCTCGTGCGGGACAATGCTGGGCCTCTCGCTGAGCTTTGGAATCTGGATAAAGGATGCTGGGTGGTCGCCAGGGTGTGACACACCGGATACTGATGGAGTTTACCCTGAGCCCGTCGAAGGGCTGAGATTCAGAGTTCGTCATGGGCGAGAGATTCGTCGAGTTAAAGACAGATCTGTAATAGGATTTAAAGGGAAGAGTGTTCCCAAAATGAGAACGGGTTTATAACTTGCTGTTTTTATAAGAGATAAAATTTTTTCGTTTACCCTCCCGTGGTCGGGTCTTACCCTCTTGACAGGATCAATATAGGATGTCCCCTCAATCACCGTCTGGATGACCCCCTAAACGGCCCCAAATCCATTTTTCAACAATACCTTTCTTTTCCTTACCCTTTTTGCTATAATAATTATTAATTGTTAATCTAAGAGGAGGATTCTTCGAGATGCCAAAATCATTAGAAAGTAGATTGAATGATTTAATTCATGAGATTACAGAAATCAAGAAGCAAATTATTTTAGAAAAGTCCATTAAAGTTGAAGCGGCCCAAAACAAAATACTGGAATGGAAAGCCCTGGGGAAGAAAGTCTCATCAAATTGGGATGGCCTCTCAGCCGTCGAAGAAATCCGCCAGCAAAGGGAGAAGGTATGGTGAAAAGAATAACACTCGACAGTTCTGTAATCGTTTCGTCGCTCTTAGAAAAGGAGCTTCGTCATAAGGAAGCTTTTGAAATATGGACAACCATATTATCCGGGAAATATTTTGCAATCATGCCTTAATCCTACTAAAATTTTTCTCCCTTTTCAAAAAATAGAACCGTCCCCTTTATTCAAAAGCCTATTGTTGATTTAATTGGTTAGTTATGGTATGATTTATTCATACTAAATAGAGGAGGTGGAATCCCATGTCAAAGGTTATAAAAAAGACCATATCCTTACCTTTTGAATTGGCGAAGGAAGCCGAGGAGATAGCCCGTGAAGAAAGGAAAACACTAAGCGCTGTTATTCAAGAGGCTTTGAGGCTTGTAAGGAAGGAGAAACTAAAGAAGGAATTTTACCAAATTCAGGGTTACTGGAGTTCAAAGGCGAAAGAGAAAGGGATACTTACCGAAAAAGACCTGAAACGGTACCTTAACCCATGAGAGTGGTATTTGATACGAATATCTTTATTTCGGCTTTCGTCATTCCAGGAAGTCAGGCGGAAAAAGCGATGTTGAAGATTATCGAGGGAGAGGATGTCTTGCTCCTCTCTAAGGGGATCCTTGATGAGCTTCTTTCTGTCCTTTCGATAAAGTTCAGTCGTGACAAAGAAGAGATCAGTCGTGTGGCAGTTATTCTTTCGGAGATAGCTGAATGGGTAGAGCCATCTGAAAGTATCAAGGCCCTAAGAGATGAGCCTGACAATAGAATCCTTGAATGTGCTGTGAGCGGGAATGCTGACATTATCGTTACTGGAGATAAAGAGATACTAAGGCTTGGGGAATACGAGAAAATAAAGATCATTAGCCTGAAAGAGTATCTGGAGAAATTATAAATTGCGGCGCTCCCGTTAAAACAAAAAACCTATCAACCTTCTTGTTTTTAATTTCTCCCCTCTCTACCGTCTTGGAATTTAAAAACTCATTGGAACATTCAGGGCTGTTTGTAATTGCATGATTGCAAGCCTGACCCCACATATTTTCGTGAGTACCGGCACCCTTTGTAGTACGGTAATGATCCCGTAGGATGATTTCTTATTGACGGACGAACACATTTCGTGCTACAGTGCTTAATCAGGAGGTGTCCATGCAGGCGGTCAAAGTTCTACCGAAATGGCAGATAACGATTCCTAAGAGGGTCAGAGAAAAGCTGAAGATACGCGTCGGCGACACCATTGTCGTGGAGGAAAGAGAAGGTGAAATCATCCTGAAAAAGGGTAAGACCATCTTCGACTATGCCCAAAGCCTGCCTGACCTGGGGATGACCGTCGACGAGATTAGGGAAAAGGCGATTGCCGGGGTGACTCATGAACGGAAATAAGGCCTTTATTGACACAAGCGCAATTCTGAGGTTCCTGGTAAAGGATGATCCAGCCAAAACCGCCGCTGTAGAAAAGCTCCTGAAACAATCGAAAGAGGGAAATCTGACCCTATACGTGCTACCGGTCACAATTCTGGAGATTGTCTGGGTGACAGAAAAGGTATATCGCCTGAGCAGAAGGACCATCAGAGAGCTTGTTGAAGCCATCTTGAACACGCCCGGATTAAAATGCCCCCTGGAGTATGTGTTCCGACAGGCCCTCGCCACCTATGAGACACAAAATATCAAGTTTGCGGACGCGGTCATGGGCCATTGGGGTCTGGAGGAAGGCCTTACAATAGTCTACACTTATGACGAGAAGGACTTCAAGAAAATATCAGGCTTGCAGGTCCGCAGGCCATAAACATTCGATGGACTGTTGAAGCCCTTTATCACTCATCAACTTACACACCTTAACGAATTTTAGTACATCCCCAAAGCCGTTATCCAAAAAGTAGCCTGTCCCCTTTTTCTACGGCAACAAAGGCTCATTCCCATATCGAACCGGGTGCACATAAAAAAAGGCAGATGAGAAATTATCCCACCTGCCTTTTTTGTTTCGGATAGATTTATTGATCTTACTTTTTTATCCTCTTCCTAACAAAGTACCCAAGACCGATGAGGCCTGAGCCGAGAAGGAGAAGGGTTGAGGGTTCTGGAACTCCAGTAGGTGGAGCGGCTCCTGCCGGCAGATCGATGACTGCTACAACGCCGGAAAGGCAATCCGAAGTGACTCCCGTGGTAAGGTTGAGATTGTTCAGCCCAGGGCTTAGGAAACTCGTGATATCAAACCGTATAATGTCCCAGAGAAACCCATTACTTGGTCCACCGAGTCCACCGGGGACAGACGCACCTTGGAATATCGGTCCTGTAGGTACAAGTGTCAGGCCGTTGAGGATGAGAGCGTTATCCGTAAAAGTCTGCCCATCGCCTACATGCATTTCAAGAAAGGCGTTACCGGATGTGTAATTGATCCCTGAGAGGGTGATGTTCCAACCAGGGGCATCGTATGCATTGTCAATGTTGGAGTCGTTACCGTTGAATATGACAATGTCGCGATTATTATTTGTGTCACCGTCTTGGAAAAAGGCCATGAGGGAGACACCGTTGATATCCACTATAGGCGGCCCAGGTTTATAGAAATTGCTAAGCGAGTAGATCCCGTTACCGAGAACCAGAGATGTCACATTCGCCCTGTATGCCTGGCTGCAGGTATAACCCCAGCAATTGTCATCGGAAATTCCGAGGGGTGTGCCGGTAATATTTGTGCCGTTGAATGTGACATTCTGATTGGCGGAGAGGGCTGTGTCGTTTGAGGGTCCGTGCCAATAGAGAAGAGCACTGTCAACCGGCCCGGAAACCCCGGCGAGGCTGATGGTCCCTGTCCCTAAACCCCGCATCCCGCCATAACCTGCGGAGGTATAGTCAGTTCCGAAAACTGTTTCGAACGGCACAAGGTCTGTTGCTCCGACTCCACCGGCAATTAGAGTCATACAGAGGCTAGCCATTCCAATAAAAATTGACAAATTCCTTTTCATAACTTTAGTCCTCCTTATGAATTTATTTTTCTTATAGGATTTTTATTAATTTAAGGATCTAATTTTCCTTCTTACTAAGAAACCCAGTCCAAGAAGCCCAGCTCCAAGGAGCAATAAGGTAGCCGGCTCGGGCGTGATGATGACAGATTGTTTATTTATAATATTCCTTTGAGCGTCATATTCATAGATTTGTTTAATTAATTTGCAACTAAGGTGCCAATAAATATTAAATTAAGTAAGTTATTTTTGATCAGAACAACTCTATGAAATTATTGATATATATATATTTCTTAGGTTGAACGCTTTTGGTTTTTCTTTTTCAAGTTTTTTAAATAATTGTAAACTATTCTGACAATTCACAAGAGTGTTAAGTGTTGAGTGTTAAGTGTTGGGAAAAATAGTTTAAAAAACAATAAATTAGGGGCTACATAATCAAAAATTTAGAAAAATTGAAATTGCAAAGAATCCCGACAATTCGCTAAGTGTTAAATGTTGGTGATATATTGTAAAATGCAGCCAAATGGAGGGAATTGGTGATGAATTTAATACTATTTTGAGAGCTTCTTTAAGATTTCTGCAGCCTGATCAGCTCCCCTGAAACTTGTGGATATATTTAAAGAAGACTGCAACGCGTTTTTTGCGTCCTTTGGATTATTATTTTTATAATAGCCAACACCTAAGTGGTATAGAATAACCGGGTCTTGTGGAAGGAGGCTTGAAGCCTCCTTTAATTTCTCGATTCCTTTCTTTAACTCCCCCCGCTGGACATATACCCAACCAAGTGCATCTAATGAGAAGGGATTTTGGGGTGCAAGTTCTATGGCTTTTTGGGCCATCTTCAATGCCTCGTCATGGCTTTTAGGCTGGCCCGCAAGAATTAAGGCTAATCTCTGATACGCATCCGGAGACTTAATGTTTAGCTCGACTACCTTCCTGTAGGACTGAATTGCTTTTTCTTCATCTTTTGTTTGAAAATAGACATCGCCAAGTGCCACATAGGCGGGGCCATAAGAGGGATTAATCTCGATGGCCTTATTAAAGGCTTTCAAGGCCTTTTCATTATCATTGATTTGACTATAGGTCTGACCAAGAGCCAGGTGGGCAGAAAATAAATCAGGAGCAATAGTTACAATCTGATTAAAGCTATTTATAGCCTCCTGGGGGTTTTTCTGTGCTATTTTTGAAAGGCCCTTGTAATACCAGGCGAAAAGATCTTTTTCATATAATTTTGTGATGGCATCGCTTTTCTGGATGGCCTTATCATACCAGGTGTTTAAAAAGAAGATCATCATCAGATTACGGTCTTCTGCTAATTTTTTCCCTTCCTTTCCGGCTGGGAAAAAGCTGATGGCCTCTTGTTTTACGCCCGGCACCATCTCTTTTCCAGATGCCATTCCCTTTTGATAGTTATTTTTATCTCCCTTGGCCATAAAAATATTGGCCATAAGGTAATGAACAAGATATGGAGATTCACCTTGAGATAGAGTCAGTCGCAATCCTTGTAGCGCGCGGTCGTAGTTCCCCTTTATCTGCTCGATAATCGTCATGGGGACAAAACTCCTCCCACTTTTTGGATCTATGGCAATCACCGTTTTGAACTGTTCGTCAGCCCTGTCTATCTCACCTAATGCGAGATAGCACATTCCAGCATCATGATGAATTCGGGGAAATCCGAAGCCGCTTTTTATATAGGTTTCAATATTGCCCAGGGCATCATCCCTCTTTCCCATATTCACCTGAGCCGCTGCCTTGATGTAATATCCCCCTGGAAATCTCTTGTAAATGCCCAGAAGTTTGTCAGATAGCTTGATGGCCTCCTCGTAAGAACCTTCTATCAGAAGCTCCAACCCTCTTCTTAGATAGAGTTCTTTTACCCCGGGGGTGTAATAAGCAAATTCAACTAAGGCCTTGGACTCTTCCTCTTTTTGACCGGTTGATTTGTAGATCTCAATCAACTGCCTCCGGTAGATAAGATTTTCTTGATCGTTCTCTATGGCTTTTTGGTAATAGGAAATTGCCTCCTTGGCGTTCTTTCTTAACCAAAAGACCTGGCCCAGACCGGCATAGGCAGGGGCAAATGAAGCATTTGAAGCGATAACGTCTTTGAAGGCCTTTTCTGCCTTACCGAGATTATTCTGTGCAAGGTTCAAGCTTCCGGAATAATAGATAGCTACTGGATGGGAAGGCTCTTTTTTGAGAGCCAAACCCATATGTTTTTCTGCTTCCTTAAATTTCCCTTCTTGGGCTTTTAGCATGGCTTTAATAAGCTCTGCATAAAAGTCCTTATCGTTTACCCCCTTTAATAAAGCCAATTCTCCCTCGGCCATCTTCTTTTGGCCTGTGAGAGCATAGATCGTCCCGAGAATGCCATGAGCCTTATGATTCTGTTTATCTCTTAAAATGACAAATTGCGCATATTGAATGGCCTCCTGCATTAAACCCTGCTTTAGTCTTGTTTCAGCTAAATTAAGACCTGCGGTGGTTGGGTCCGTCTGGGTAAAATCGATTTTACCAGGTTCATCTGAAAAAGGAGCCTGAGACTCAGACATAATGGCTCCTGTAGCGATCCCACCATGGAATACACAAAAATAAAAACTAATCCCGACAACGAAAAGAGTTAAAAAAAGCTTTTTGTTTAACATCTGTAATTCCTTTCTGAGCAGTTTAATTGTGGAAAAAACAGACTTAAAGATACTAAATGAAATCAAAAATATCAACCCCTCAAATAAAAAAGCAGGCGAGAATTAACCCCGCCTGCTTCTTAATTTAACCAGACACATTAATTAGGTTCCTATTTCTTCATTCTCCTCCGTGCATATCCGGCCAGTCCTACTAAACCTGACCCAAGGAGGACCAGAGTTGCTGGTTCAGGAATTCCATTTGGGGGACCGGGAATCTTTGTGGCAGCGAGGATATTGATGTACCACCCCGTCGCCATGGGACCGGTCCAATAAGAATAACCGTTCCAACTGCCATTTGCAAGCTGAGTGCTAACCAGATACTCGCAGTAATCCTCCCACCAATTATATCCGTGGTCAGGATTGTCCACATCCCCTGGATTAGGGCGCAAGTTCGTAATGGTGGTCATATCATTCAGACCAATCGTCAACTCGAGCCCCTTGTAGATGGCCCACATGGCGTAGGGGTGATTAAAATTGCCGTCCCAAGTGGAGTTCGCAAATTCCTTCCAGTGAGTATTAATGTAGCTAAGAGCTAAGGCAACTTTGGGATCGGCCGCTCCCTTTCCCAGAAAAGACTGCAGGATCAGTTGGGCGCCGGTTTCATTCATTTCTCCAAGGGGTGAGTTTGGGCCGTTGTATCCCGCGAACCCTGCAGCGTTTTGGATATAATCGGTCCAGAAGGCCAGCTCGGTTTTTACAAATGCTGGATAAGAAACCGCAAAATTCCCAGCATACAATCCTGCGATTACCGGCCACTGGGTTGTAGATTGGTCAGAATTTCCATAATTGGCATAATATCTCCAACCACCTCTATTATTTCCAGTTGCCGGATCACTCTGACCAAAGGCAAAGTAGTCGATGGTGTTCTGCACGACCTGCTTATACGTCCAACCGGTGAGTGCCCCGGTCGTCACCACTGCATTTGGGGTCCCTGTCGCCGCAATGGCCGGAAGCACAAGCCCTGTGACATAGGTGTCACGGCTATTAGCCCCTCCAAGGATGAATTTCACGCCTTTACCATTTCCGTCACCGTCAGGGTTACCCGCCGGCTGAACAGCGATATCGACTAGCTGTGCCTTACTGAACAAGTAATTTAACCCATTGTCCACCCGGACCTGATACGCGGCCGCATTGGCTCCCCAGTTTGGCTTTTCTTCCAGGAACGCCAGGAGCGCGGACCCCGTTGCAGCCGCATCGCCGGTGCTATTATCATAAATCCACCTGCCGTCTGCTTGTTGCTGGGTGGCAAGCCAGGCCAACCCATTATCAATGGCTAACCTTTTCTCGGCTTCTGACGCCGCCATCGCACTCAGAGGTAAACCCAACAACCCAACACACACCAAAATCAAAATCAGTTTTTTCATTAAATTCCTCCCCCTTTCTTTGATTTATTTAAATTTACCTAATTCATTTAGGTTTTCAGTTTTAGTTGAATCGCCTTCTTACCAAAAAACCCACTCCAAGGAGGCCGGCTCCGAGGAGCAGCAGGGTTCCTGGTTCAGGGGTGATAATTACAGATTGTCTATTTATAATATTCCTTTGAGCGTCATATTCATATAAGTTAAGAACTCTAATCCAGGCATAATCCGTTGTTGGGCTCACTGCAGCTACCAGCGCATAATAATTTGTGTCCAACACAGGTTGAGGTGCTGACCATTCCCCCTCTATATACCAGATTGCATTCTGAAAATCCTTCATTTTATTTTGAGAGGTTAATGAATCAGACAAATACTTGGCAACCAACCATTCACTCCAAGGATTTAGGTAATCTTGAGTGGGGGTACTAGGTGGTTCAATTCCACCATTATTTGTTTTATTCCCACCTGCAATAGCATAATCATCGATAGTTCCTAAATATGCTACACCAAGGGTAATTTGTTCCGATCGTTCGAGGCAATAGGTTACAATATCTTCATTAATCAAAAACGCACCACCCCCCCAAGCTGGTCTTTCTGGATAAGAGGTAATGGTATAAGTGAGAGCGCTGGCATTTTGTGTAAAAATCCCTATAGCCAATAAGAGAATCAGAAGCATGCTAAACTTTTTCATAATTTTCCTCCTTTAACAAGATTTGTTTATTTAATTTGCAACTAAGGTGCCAATAAATATTAAATTAAGCAACTTATTTTTGATCAGAACAACTCTCTGAAATTATTGATATATATTCATTTCTTATGTTGAACGCTTTTGGTTTTTCTTTTTCAAGTTTTTTAAATAATTGTAAACTATTCTGACAACTCACAAGAGTGTTAAGTGTTGAGTGTTAAGTGTTGGGAAAAATAGTTTAAAAAACAATAAATTAGGGGCTACATGATCAAAAATTTAGAAAAATTGAAATTGCAAAGAATCCCGACAATTCGCTAAGTGTTAAATGTTGGTAATTTATTGTAAAATGCAGCTAAATGGAGGGAATTTGAAGTGTTAAGGGAATAAGTTAATGAGTTAATAAGTGAATAAGTAAAGGGAATAACGGAATAATGGAATGTTGGAATATTGGGAAGTAGAAATAGTTTTGGGTTACAAGTTAAAACATAAGGCAAAAGGATCAAGGAGCAAGGATAAAGGAACAAGTCCATGAAGGTTGAATGTTAAATTCTTGACTTCATTTGCTGTAGCCAGTAATATGATATTTAGAGGAGGCAATTAATTGAGAATCCAAGGGATCATTTGGCTCGATGACGTAATCGATAAATTGGCCGCCAAACATAATGTGCGACAAAATGAGATTTTGGAAGTTTTTTCAAATCAGCCCTATTTTCGTTTTGTTGAGAAGGGACATCGTTCAGGAGAAAATGTATATGCCGCATTGGGACAGACAAAAAATGGCAGATATCTCATTGTTTTTTTTATTTATAAAAAAGACGGGCGAGCAATCATACTTTCAGCAAGAAACATGACGCCCTCTGAAAGGAGAAGATATGAACAGAGGTAGAAGTTCGATGTCCAAGGCCAAATCTTACAAGGAAATTGGAGATTATTGGGATGTCCATGATCTTTCCGATTTTTGGGATCAAACCAAAAAAGTGGAGTTTGAAGTGGATATCAAATCCGAAATCACTTATTACTTATTGGATAAAAAGCTTTCCGAACAAGTTCAGTTTATTGCACAAAGGCGCGGTGTCTCTGCTGATACGCTCATTAATTTATGGGTTCAAGAGAAGCTTCAAGAGCAAAACAGGTGACGCTTCTTTTTTGTTCAACGAATCTTTACGTTTTGTTCCAAACCTACAACTTTTTTCCTTTGTCCTTTATCCTTATTCGTTTTGCCTACCCCCCACTCCCTATCCCCTACACTCTTTATTAAATTGAACTCGTAACATCATTTCCATTCTTCCATCATTCCATTTTTCCTGGTTTCCTGGCTTCCTCATTCCATCATGTTTGAGGCAAACGCCGCAGCGCCGCAGTTTTTGGGCAGGATAGTTCGGGAATTAGAATTGTTTGGGTAATCCAGCCTGTTTTAAAACGGCATTGGCGGTATGTCGAGATTTGATAGAACTGTCGACAACAAACCTGATCTGGGTTATAGGACTGAACCAGATTTCATGATCCCCTTTACCCGGACGATCAAAATAACACCCAGCTTCATGTAATATTTGCTTTAGCTTTGGGGTGTAGTCAGACATTAACGCTCCACCCGCTGAGCAAGCTCAAAACGTCGCGTTATTATTTCGAAAGGGACTTCACCCTCAACAACAGCATTATTGGCCATAAGAAGCTCGGGAATCATCACCTTTAATTTCTCTACTAAGTCTTCCATGGTAACCGCTTCTGTGGCTAATCCAGGAACATCGTCGCTGGTAGCTACCCATACCATTGCCTCTTCATCCCATTCTGCTCTTATAAATAACGGCTTTCCTTTCATTTTCCATTACTCCTTTGCTGTTTAATCCTTTTTAACTCCCATTCTTCATTATTCTATCACTTTCAGACCTGCGCTTCCAGTCCTTTAACTTTCTTTTCTTTTAACTCGTAACATCTTTTCCGTTCCTCCATCATTCCACTATTCCTGCATTCCTATTTTCCTTTTTCAATTCCAAGTCTTTCCATCAATTCATATAATGTTGGGCGGCTGATGCCAAGTTCTCCGGCGGCCTGAGTGATATTCCCCTTATTTTCGGCCAGGGCCCTTTGAATAAACTCCTTTTCAAGCTCCTCCCTGGCTTCTTTTAGCCCCTTTCCCTGGTATTTGGTATATATTGAGTCCAGTTCAAGGTCCTGCGGGGTTATTTTTGAATTTTCCGCCATGATCACTGCCCGCTTGATCCGATTTTCGAGTTCCCGGATATTTCCCGGCCAGCCATACGTTTCAATCGCCCGAATTGCATGGGGTGTAAACCCGGCAATCTTCTTTCTATTTTCAAATGAATATTTTTGCAGAAATGCCGATGCAAGAAGCAAGACATCTCCCTCCCTTTCCCTGAGAGGCGGCAAAAAGAGGGTGATTATTCCAATTCGATAATAGAGGTCCTCACGAAACTTTCCTGTCTTAAGCTCCTGTTTTAAATCCTTATGGGTGGCTGTCAGAACCCGTGCATCTACAGAAATTTCTTCCCGTCCTCCGACCCGTTCGATCTTTTGCTCCTGAAGAAACCTCAGAAGCTTCACTTGAAGTGATAGTGAAAGCTCGCCAATTTCATCCAGAAAGAGGGTGCCGCCGCCGGCCTTTTCAAAACGGCCTTTTCGCTGTATGTGGGCGCCGGTGAAGGCCCCTTTTTCGTGGCCGAAGAGTTCACTCTCAAGCAGGTTTTCCGGAATAGCCCCGCAATTAATCACAAGAAAAGGACCTTTTCCCCTATGGCTTAGATGATGGATTGCCCTTGCGACCAGTTCTTTTCCTGTCCCGCTCTCTCCAGTGATTAGAATAGGGGCCTCTGTCGTTGCCACCTTTCGGATTGAGGAGAATACCGTCTGCATCTGAGGACTTGTTCCAAGCATTCCCTCAAAGGATGGGGGGGTCAGTCGTTGCTGAAGTTCCCGATGCTCCTCTTCGAGCTGGAAGAGGTAGTAGGCCCTTTGAAGGACTATCTTCAATTCCTCGATCTGGACCGGTTTACAGAAGAAATCGTAGGCCCCATTGCCAATGGCCTTAAGGGCATTCTCCCTCTCATCCTGGCCTGTGATGACAATCACCTTTGAAAATAGGTCCTGTTCCTTTATCCCGGAGAGGGTAAGAAACCCCTCCTCCACGCTTCCCGGATGAGGAGGAAGGCCAAGGTCAAGTGTCACCACCGGGGGCCTCTCCTCCCCGAACAATTTGAGGGCGCTCACCCGGTCTTCTGCGAGGCACACTTCATACTCCTGGCTAAGAGCCCACTTCATCTGGGTAGCGATGGACGAGTCGTCTTCAACGATCAAAAGCTTAGGTTTCATAGTAACGCCCCGGAATGTTGGAATACTGGAATATTGGTAACACTTTAGCTCTTTGAAAAAAGAATAAGCTGGCAATTTAAGATCTCGTCCGTTGACCGAGCTTTCAATGCCTCTTTTGCGGTAGAGAGGATGATTTCTACCGGGTTGTGACCTTGGAGTTGGGCGGATCGGAACAGGGTCATCAGGATCGACTGGGTTTGGGCACCCTGGTCGGACCGATTTTGTTGGGATACCTTTCGGGTGAGGACGGGAGATCTCATCTGTTGCTCCGCATGATTATTATAAGGGCTCACCCCTTCATACTCCAGAAAGG
>JAGXTA010000072.1 GCA_018333535.1 Deltaproteobacteria bacterium
CATGGCCAAGGATTTCTCCATCCATTTGTAAATCGTCGGCCTACTCACGTGAGTCATCTTTTCAATCTCGGTAATGGGCATGCCTTCTGAATATCTCAGTAAAATATGCGCTCGTTGGACTTCTCTAATGGGGGCTTTTCGTGATTGCACAGTCTTTTTTAGGTCTTCTTGCTGTTCTTTGCTCAAAACCAACTTGGCTTTCTGGGTCTTCCGTGGCATAGGGGTTTCCTCCTTTGGTTTTAGAAACCCTTATACCACAAAGAAGTTTATATGTAAATATATTTATGAAACTTTATACTAGAATGATTCCGAATTGAGAGGAACGTTCTCAGCCATTCCAGGAAACGCCAAGCAGTATTTTAAGAAAGGAGGTGATCGGAGCTTCTAATGCCTAAATTGAGCGATTCTTTCATAAACCTTATAGGTAACAATGAGTTACCGTTGCGTCAGGAAGAAAGGAGGGCAAGACATGAGAACAGGAAAAATAAAGCTTAAAGGAACGCTGTTAGTAATATTTGTTACCATCTTCATTACCCTGGGCATCATCTATGCTCAGGGACCGAGCAAGAAGCCATCGAGTTATTCTCCCGTGGTCATCACCGAGGACTTCGCCGCAACCATGGCTCGGATGAAAGCGGCAAAACCGGAGGTGATGAAAAAGCATATGGATTTGCTCAGTGAGCGGTATGATTTGAGCAATCGGCCGGCCCGTGGTGTAACAATGTCCCGGGGAAAACCGATCCAGGAAGGTGTTCGGGTTAAACTCCCAAGGGGGATGACCTGGCAGACACTGGCTTCTATGACTCCCGAAGAAATTCGCGAGAAAAACTTATTTCCTGCGGGATTCTTTCCCCTTCCTCATCCCAATCATCCGGAAGGAGGAATGGTTTTCCCAAAATTCCATATAGAAGAGATAAAAAAGCAGGAAGGCCGTGACCTGACCCGCTTTGACCTCGATTTTGACCTTCCCGACCATTTTTTGCCAGAATTTCCAGCGCCTATTTTCCTGACGACGCGACTCGACCTGGGTGACGTTTCTAAGGGGAAATTGGTGACGATTGACAATTACTACGAGCTTTTCAATGGGATTCTTAACCCCAAGCAGATTGAAGGTTTGAGGCTTTTGGTCACTCCCTTTCCGCAACAGCAGTTCAACCAGACCGAAGACCGTCGCTCCGAAAAGGCAAGCCGTGGGGTAACCTGCTTCGACTGCCATGCCAACGGCCACACAAACGCTGCAACCCACCTTGTTGGAGACATCCGCCCCCAAGAGTTTCGGCATCGCATTGACACGCCCCCATTGAGGGGAGTAAATATCCAGCGCCTTTTCGGGTCTCAACGAGCATTAAAGTCAATCGAAGATTTTACCGAATTTGAACAGAGGGCCGCTTATTTTGATGGCGACCCTGTAATCGCTACAAAGAAGGGGGCGAATATCCTTGAACGAGGCAGCCAGGTCCACGCAATGGCGGAATTTCAGGCGCTTCTTGACTTCCCGCCTGCTCCGAAACTTGACCTCTTCGGCAAACTCAATCCAAAGAAGGCAACCCAGGCCGAGTTGCGAGGCCAGACGGTCTTCTTTGAGAAGGGGAAATGCGGTGTCTGCCACCCGGCTCCCTACTACACAGACAATTTAATGCACGATCTCAAGGTGGAGCGGTTCTATAAACCGCGGATGATCAATGGGCGGATGGCCAGCACGGATGGTCCCATCAAGACCTTCCCACTGCGGGGCATCAAAGATTCTCCAACATATCTCCACGATGGAAGGCTCTTGACATTAGAGGATACCGTGGATTTCTTCAACCTGATCCTTGAACTCAAGCTGAGCGAACAGGAAAAGAAGGATTTGGTGGAATTTATGAGAACACTTTAATCCTTGTCAATGGCAAAGAAAAGGAAAGTGGGTTAATATTTTTTTATTAAAATCAGAAAGGAGTCTATTATGGTCAAAAAGAGGCGATTGAGATGGTTGTCGTTGCCCTTGCTCCTGCTCATCTTTCTCCCCCTTTCCAACGTGGAAGCAAAGAAAAAGGTGGAGATGGTTGGAAGAGAGATACTTAATTTTACACTGCCTTCCACCCAGGACCGGCTGATCACCTATGCTGATGAGTATTATGGCAAGCATTACCTGGTCATCACCTTTTTCCCTGCGGCTTTCACACCCATCTGAACGGGTGAGATGGAGGGCCATCAGAGGAATCTTTACCTCTATGAGCGCTTCAACGCCCGGGTCCTGGGCGTCAGTCGGGACGATGTGATCACTTTAAAATACTTTGCCAATAGCCTCGATTTAACCTTTCCTCTCCTTTCCAATGTCACCTCTTTTCTGGGTGTCAGTGTCGATGCTCAACTTGATGGTAGGCCCATCTTCAGCAGACGGACGGTTATCATCGACAAGGCAGGTATCATTCGTTATGTGAGGAATGGTTCGCCGGATTTCAAGGATATTCTCCTCTTCCTTAAAAAACTGAACCAGAAAGGTCGATTAGACCCGACCACAGGAGGAAAACCATGAAGAGAATAAGTCTTCTGTTCCTGTGTTTGTTTTTAATGATGGCCTGGCTTTCCGGATGCGCAACCTTTGAGACAGAGAAAAAGGCTGTTCCCTATCGGTTGACCGCCCAGGGAACGGTGATCTGGGAGGACGAGTTCGAGTTTTTACCTCCCCCTCCTGACTGGAAACTCCTCCGGGTGGAGGGTGAAGGAGGGGACATTGACTTCGGGTTTACACGATCAGATCCCGGAACCTTCCCCTCGATGACTACATTCGCTTACGATGAGGAACCCTTCGGCTGCTCAACCAAATTTGAAGACAGGGAAAGAGAGTTTTTCAAACGGTTTCTCTTTAATGCCATCCTCCAGTTTCGGGTATTAGAGAAGAAGAAGGCTCAGGTGCTTGGTGGAGAAGGACTGGAGGTGGTCGTTGAGGGAAAGGACCCGGTTAAAAAAGAGAAGGTGAGGGCCAAAGTCGTCTTTGGCAAACGGGGCGAACGGATCGTGGGTTTCTATATCACCCAGTGGAGGCATTTGGACGGGACCTATGACCTATCCGCTTTTGAAGTCTTTGACAAATTTGTGAAGTCTTTTAAGCTTCTCAAGAAATCTTTTTACGAAACGCTCTGAACGCAAAACCCCCTCACCCCATCCCTCTCCCCTGCGAGACTGTGTCGTAATTACTGTTTTGTCACCCTGAATTTATTTCAGGGTCTCTAAGCCGTTGATTTTATTAGATGCTGAAACAAGTTCAGCATGACATTTTTTACTATTTCCCCATTACGACACAGTCTCTGCGGGGAGAGGGGAGGGTGAGGGGTGAGAGAATTCTCTCACCCTTTCCTGTTTAGGGCAGTGAGGATGACACAAACCACAAATCCGATCAGCGAAACGAGAAGGGTCAACTGAAAAGAACCTGTCAAATCCCTCAAATATCCTCCGAAAATCGTTCCTAAAAACTGTCCGATGCCGTGGATCAAGGTGACCCAGCCGTAGAGGGTCGCCCTCTTCTCCATCCCTTTATCACCGACGCATGCCGCAATCACTGTAACCGTCCCTAAAAAGGTCGCCCCAAAAAGAAAAGCTGAGAGGCCAAGAAGGAAGGTCTGATGAAACAGCAGGGGGATCAATACAGATAAGGAGATTAAGCCATTGTTCCAGACCAAGGCTTCCCTTCTGCCTATGCGGTCTGAAACGAATCCCCATATCCATCCGCTCACCACGCACATCCAGCCGAAGATCGACCAGATCGCTCCCGCAACTCCCTCCGTCAGACGGATCTCTTCGACGAGAAAAGCAACAAAATAGGTGACATAGATGTTGTAGGCCAACCCGAAGATGAAATAGATAAGAAAGATGGCAGGAAGGGTCAGGTCGCTTCCTTTAGTCCTAACTGGCCCTGAAGTGTTCCTTTGGTCGACCTGGAGCGAAAGAAAGTCCGTGTGAGATGGTTTCTCCTTTAAAAGAATGAATGAAATAAGGCCAACCAGAAGGGTAAGCAAAGCCATAAAAATCCAGCACTCCCTCCACGCCTCTCCGCCCAGAGTGGAGAGGAGGTAGGGAAGCAGAAGGCCTGTGATGATGATGCCGAGCCCTGTTCCCCCTGTTACAATTCCTAAGGCTCCACCCAATCTCTCTCTTTTAAACCATGTCATGGGCAGGGTGGTCATGGAAATATGAGATCCTCCCCCAGCGCCTCCCATGGCAAAAGTGAAGAAGAGAAGAGGAATAAATTCTGACAACCTGCTGATAAAGAACATAGAGATTGTTCCGCATAGCATTGAGGTGATGACAATTCTTTTGGAACCGAATCGTGTCGCCAGAATTCCGCCAATCAAAGAAAAAAGGAGGTATCCCGCAAGGATGCCTCCGCTCAGAAGCCCCATCTCGAAGTAGTTGAATCGAAGGGACTCCCTCATGCTGGGAAGTAGCATGGGATAGGCAAAACGGCCAAACCCCAGACCTGCCATCTTCACGAGAACGCCCACTCCGACAATGATCCAGCCATAATAGATTGTCTTCATCACCTAAGACCCAATGCTACTCAGCTAGGGAAGACCGTTCACCCTGAGCTTGTCGAAGGGTGAGATATTGATACGTTCATCCTTCGAGAGCCTCAGGACGTACGGGAAGTTGAAGAATTCATTACTTACGCCTTACATGAATAGCATTTGCCTTAGACCATATCCTCCAATATTGACGAAGTCAATCCTTTCTGATATGCAAGAGATGAAAGGAGACAAAAGATGAAAGCAACGGTTCATCAATCTGTTTTAGAAGTGGTTCAGGGAGACATTACCCAGCAGGATACCGAGGCCATTGGAAATGCGGCCAATTCAAGACTTGCAGGAGGTGGCGGGGTGGATGACGCTATCCATAGAGCTGGTGGACCCGTTATTATGGCTGAACTGAGCAAGAAATATAAGGGATGCCCCACGGGGTCCGCAGTCATTACGGGCGGAGGGAATTTAAAGGCAAAATATGTGCTTCATGCTGTTGGTCCCATCTACTCCGGATCGCCAAAAGATGTTCAGCTCCTTTCGAGCGCCTATAGGACCTGCCTGGAACTATGCACCCAGCATCAAATCTCTTCAATTGCTTTCCCTTCAATCAGCACAGGCGTCTATGGATATCCTGTGGAAGAGGCTTCTCGGGTTGCTTTAAAGACGGTGGAAGACTATCTGAAGGACCACCCCGAAATCAAACTGGTGAGATTCGTCCTCTTCGACTCAAAAACATACAGTGTTTATGAGGAGACGCTCAAGGAATTAACCAAAACAAAGTGAATTTCCAAATCCCCTAAAACTTAGCTGACAACGTTCAAGACATCGTAGACAGAAATAATGGTCACGACATCGTGGACACACAACTTTGAAATTATGTACCCAACGATGCCGTGACGCAAATCGAATAGCTCATCGCATTTGATACTTGTATTCTTCGACCTGGATCGTATCCAGAAAGAGCTTTAGCTTTTGTTCTTTGACATCGATAATAGCCACAACGTATTCGTACTGGGTTTCCGGTGGAGCGGAGAACATTTCACCGAAGATGTTCAACCGGCAGTCGCTTCGGATGAATCTCAC
>JAGXTA010000073.1 GCA_018333535.1 Deltaproteobacteria bacterium
CCCTGTTCCGATCCGCCCAACTCCAAGGTCACAACCCGGTAGAAATCATCCTCTCTACCGCAAAAGAGGCATTGAAAGCTCGGTCAACGGACGAGATCTTAAATTGCCAGCTTATTCTTTTTTCAAAGAGCTAAAGTGATACAAATTTTCAAATATCTTAAACTTACTATTTGTTTCGAACATTTGAAATTTGGTCATTTGAGATTGTTTCGAAATTCGGATTTCGTGCTTCGGATTTAAAACCCCAACTCTTCTCCAACTATAATAATAAGGATATCCGTGAGCGTTGGTCTTCTTTCATGGATGACGGTCACCCTGCAAATCCGGTTGGGAGAGTTGCAGTCCACACACCTTCCCGTCTTTGCGCAGGGAACATCGATATTGAGCCGCCTCGCATTGAGCGGCGCAGAAACATTCTTTATCCTTTTGATCGCCTCCTGAACATCATCCGTAATCTTATTATATCCGGCGACCAAAATGACCTTCCCCGGTCCAAAGACAGAGGAATTGACGCGGTTTCCGATCCCATCAATATTGACCAGCTCCCCATTCAGGGTGACGGCATTGGCGCTGCTCAGAAAGAGGTCAGATGTCATCTGGGCTTTCCGGATCTGAAGAACCTCTTCTTTCGGAAGCCCGGCCTTCCAGTGATTATAGAGGACGTTTCCCTGGGCTTCCAGCCTCTCCAGAATTCCCAACTCTCTGATGGTGATAGAGCCCCCAACCCCCACCTTTGTCTTAGGGGTGATATGTTTCCAGATTTCTTCGACGGCCTCCTTCTTATCCCTCACAAAGACCGCTTTAAAATCGTGAGACTCCAGTTTTTCGATGGTCTTCTTTGCTTTCTCCTCAACCCACCATTGTTTAAGCGGATCCATCTTTTCCCCTTTCTTTTCCCCAACCTGTAGTCGCTCCGGCAAATGCCGGAGCATTGACACGCAAATCATTAATTATCGCAACCTGAAGGTTGCGACTACAAAAATGATTATAGGATCGCAAAGTACTGCTCTAATTCATAATCGGTCACCCGGGCACGAAAACGCTCCCATTCCATTCTCTTGTTTTCGATAAACTTATAGAAGAGATCATCTCCCAGAGCCTTTCTCACGAGTTCGCTCTGTTCCGTGGTTTTGATGGCCTCCCAGAGGTCTTCGGGAAGGGATTCGATTCGGTGCTTCCTCCTCTCCTCCTCGCCCATCACATAAACGTTTCTTTCCACCGGATCCCTCAAAGGATACTTCTTCTCGATTCCCTCCAATCCTGCGGCCAGCATGACCGCAAAAGCCATATAGGGGTTGCACGCCGGGTCCGGCGAACGATACTCCACGCGTGTGGCAACTTCTTTTCCCGGCTTGTAAACAGGTATCCGGATCAGATCCGAACGGTTCTTCTGCGCCCAGGAGATATAGACCGGCGCTTCGTAACCCGGCACCAGTCGCTTATAAGAATTGACCCATTGGTTCGTCACCAGGGTAATCTCTTTCGCATGTTTCATCAATCCGGCGATATAATGCTTGGCGATTGGGGAAAGATGATTTTTATCCCTCAAATCGAAAAACGCATTCCTCTTCCCCTTGAAGAGGGATTGATGGGTATGCATCCCGCTTCCGTTTATGCCGAAAATTGGCTTGGGCATAAAACTGGCGTAGACATTATTCTTCAGGGCAACCTCTTTGACGATCAGACGGTAGATCATCGTGTTATCAGCCATGGAGAGAGCATCTTTGTATTTCAGATCAATCTCGTGCTGGCTGGGCGCGGCTTCATGATGGCAGTATTCGACTTGCACGCCCATCTCTTCAAGGGCCATAACAGTCTGTTTGCGGAGGTCGCTCGCCACATCAAGGGGGGTCAGGTCAAAATATCCTCCTGAATCCAAAGGTTCAGGTTTCCCGGTCGATTTCTGGAAATAAAAGAATTCGAGCTCGGGGCCCACATAGAAGGTGTACCCCATCCTAAATGCCTTTTCCAGATTCTTCTTTAAAACCCAGCGCGGGTCGCCCTGATAAGGGTTCCCGTTGGGTTCGAGAACATCACAGAACATCACAGCCACCGGATGGTCATTCGACTTCCAGGGAAAGATACGAAAGGTGGAGGGGTCCGGCTTGGCCACCATATCACTCTCGTCAATCCTGGCAAAACCGGCGATCGAGGATCCGTCAAATCCCATTCCCTCTTCGAGGGCTCCTTCCAATTCGCGAATGGTGATGGCAAAACTCTTCAAAAAACCGAGGATATCGGTGAACCAAAGCCGGACAAACTTGACATGCTTTTCCTTGACAATCTGAAGAACTTCCTTTTTCCCCATTTTGGCCATCGTCTTGCCCCCTTTTGTTCAAAAGTATAATCAGATTTAGCATAATCCCCCTTCCCCGGTCAACCCCGCAGGGTGTCGCGTTTGCGTCCAGGAATGTCCTGCTTCAGGGTTCGATATGCCCGCGGAGTTAAGGGAGATTTTTAGAAAGATATAGTGAAAGCAATAAATATCATTACATACGATAGGCGGGACATTCTTGTCCCGCTAAGACGGGGTTAGAAAACCCCGTCTATCGAAATTGAAATATGTCAAGTTATTTATTGCTTTCACTATAAGTCTTCTCAATGATGAACTCCCTATTACAGTTAATTCAAGAACAGAGTCTCATTCATCAATCATCCATGCATAAAACACCTTTCTTATAGAATCCTCCTTCTCTTCATATTTTGCCTTCTGTAGACAAACACGGCCATAAAGATACAAAAATTAAATAAAACGATCGTTGCCCCCGTAGGAAAATTCAACCCAAAAGAGATAAAGATTCCTCCGATGACTGACAGAACACCCACCAGAGAAGAGAAGAGGAGGGAGGCCTTAAAACCTTTTGAAATCTGTAACGAGGTCACGGCAGGTAAAATCAGAAGCGCAGAGGTCAATAAAATCCCCACGGCTTTCATGGTTAAGACTACGGTCACGGCGGTCAGGAGGAAAAGAATCGTGTTGATTCTCTTTGTTTTGATTCCCGCAGCCTTTGCGGATTCTTCGTCGAACGTGATGGATAAAAGATCATGGTAGAAAAAAACAATGACCAGAAGAACAACTCCGGAAAGAAGGATCGAAAAAATCATCTCCTCCCGGCTGATCGCCAGGATATTCCCAAAGAGATAACTGAAAAGATCAATGTTAAAACCTCCTGCCAGGCTTGCCAGAAGAACGCCGAAAGCAATTCCTATCGACGACACG
>JAGXTA010000074.1 GCA_018333535.1 Deltaproteobacteria bacterium
AACCTCACAGTTGCGTAAAAATTACATAAAAAGGGAGGCGGGTGTGCTGGAAAAACTTTACAGCGGCACCTTTAAACGTTTGGCTACGCTGTTTTCAAGCAAAACCCAAAGGCCACCTCAGGTGACATCGTATGTTCCCCATAAAAGATAAAATAATCCGCAATTGTAAAGGTTTGTAAGCACACTTGCCTCACTTTTTATGCAACGTTAAGGTCAATCCTTCCCTCTTATGATCTCCAGAAACATCAATATCTGTTTCTCTACCTGTTGGGGGGAGTAGCTGCGGGAGTCGGTGTGATCGGCTTCGATGATGAGTCCCGGTTTTCCGGTCAGCCGGGTTACTTCTCGTCTCATATCGTATTGTCCAAGAGAATAGGGTTTGCAACTCCGGTTCGAATGCATGAGGAAGCCGTGGGCCCCAAACTTTTCAATCAGTTTGGCCATTTTTTGGGTTTTGTAACCAAGACCGCGATTGAGATGGATGGTCGCATAAGCCCGGGACAACCCGTCCAGCGAAAAAGTCAAATCAGGTTCTTCCATCGCCCAGGCTGAGGTATAGGTATCCGCTACAAGGACAGCTCCATTGGAGGAAAGCAATTTTGAGAGGTTCCGGATATCATACCAGATGGGGATGTTGTCCCAGATCAGCCGGATCTCCTCTCGGCCAAAAGCCCCCACTCCCTTTTTGACTCTTTCTTCTAATTCCCTTTTCAATTGTTTGTAATAACGGACTGCCCATCGGGTCCCCCGGAGCGTCACGATCGGGGCCATGTGGATAAAGGCATCGAAAGCAGCAAATGGCGCGGGATGGTTCCGCGACAGATCAAGGATTTCTCTCCAGAGGGAGATCGTTTCAAACGAGCGTGAGACGACTTTTTGAAACCGTTTTTCAGGGAAGGACCGTTTCATCTGATCTTCGAGAAACGCGATATATTCACCCATCTGTTTCTCAACATATCGAAGGTTGTGTTGGTGAAGCTCATCGTGGAAAAAAGGAGTGTCTAGGAAGAAGAGCGGCACCCTGATGGCACGGGCCTGAATTTCATACCATTTGATAACGGTGCCGCAAATATTGTTTCCACACACGAGAAAATCAGGCCTCGGAAGTCGACCGATGGGCCCCTTTCCCGTAAAGGATGATCCAATATCCGTGAGGGCATAAGAGCAGAGGTCATGGGAATATCCTTTTTGCTCAGCCGCTTCACAGAGAGAAGGTGACATTCTCGATGCACCGCACATAGCCCCGTAATTTTCCGGATAGAAGGGAAGAACTCCCATCGCATAGAGAGGTTCGACAGGCCCGCCGCTGGTGATCCATGCGACCTTTTTTCCAAACCAGGCAGGGTGCTTCACCATAAAATAGTAGGCCATCATCAGACGACGGTAAGCAGCAGTGGACTTTATTTGCCTATACGGATTGTTTAAAAGTTGATTCTCCATCGATCTTTCTTAACTCGAAGATAAAAGTTCAAATGTCAAAATCCAAATATCAAATGAATACCCAATTCCAAAGGTCAAATTTTTGAAATTTGAACTTTGACATTCCTTTGGCATTTGAGCTTTGACATTTGACATTGGTCTAAATTGGATTAAGCATTTCCACAAACGCCTGTATCCGTATTTTCAGTTGCCCCTGCGAGGTTGCGGGGTCATCCACTTCGAGAAGCAGAGAAGGAATCCCCTTTGCCTCGAGGGCCTTTTTGAGATCGGGATAGTCAAAGTAGTGTGGCTCACAGTATTTATAGAAGAGGAAGATCACGCCTCTGGCGCCGGCCTCCTCAACTTCTTTGATGAGGGTTTCTATATGGGCCTGGACTCCGGAGTGTTTTGCCGGACACAGGAAGGATGAAAAGTATCTTTCAGTGAGGGCGTCTATCGGATCGATATCCTCACATGTCACGAGGCGAAGGAATCGCGCTCCACTGCAGAGGTTATCGGAGACCACGGAGGCCCCTGCCTCTTCCATCATGGAAAAATAAGAAGGGGAGTGGGTCATATTCCCGGCAAGAAAGACCGGGATGGGGTGCCCATTATCCTCACTTTTTTCAGGAATGGTCTCTAAAAGTTGGCCTAAAAGGTTTAGGTAGCGGCTACGGTCCATCAGGTATCCTGCCCGGATGATTTGGGCAAAATCACTGCCGGATATCCAGCCAGGCCATTTCCGTCTGAGTCGATAGAGGGTTTGAGTTTTTTCCCTGATCTGGTTGAAGAGGTGGATGGAAGCCTTCAGGTCCTGGGGTGTGATCTCCCGGACATTGGCATCGAGAAAGGCTTTAAACCGTTCGATCTCGGCCTTCAAATAGGGGCGAGATCTCTCGGAGGAAAGATTTGAAGGCGTCATAAAATCGAATTGAAAGGGAAGGCGTTTTTGAAAAGCCCAGATGTCCGAAAGCCCTTGCATGGTATCGCAGGTGTGGGAAAAAACGATGCCCTTTAGAAAGTCGAGCTCTCCCCTGAGCAGGCTTTCGAAAGAGGATTTCACCAGATGGCAACAATTGGGAGGAAGATGAGCCTGGACATGGGACATTCTGATCGGCGTTCCCATCAGGCGAAGGGGAAAAGCTCCTGCGGCATGGAGCATTTCTTCCGGGACATAGGGGCAGAAAAAACCGATCGGGATGCAATCTCCAGGAAGTTGGGAGGCGATGTCCTTATATTCGAGAGAGGCGACTCTTTCAAACTCCCTGATGAGAGAAGGTTTATTTCCCATGATCCGCCCACATATTAAACCAAACGGCGGACGTTTTCAACACCGGATTGAAAAAGGGGAGTGAATCTGTTATGAACACTGAAAAATCTCAGGAGGAATGGATGAAGCTTCAATTTCAAAAGCACCTTTCAATTTTAACCTTGATTTCCTTATTGCTTGCTCTGGTCTCTGTTCCGGAGGCTTTAAGCAAAACAGTCAAAAAATCATCTCAAACAAAACCAGCGCAGGCTACGCCTTCCAAGAAAAAGGCCGAACCGGCCAAGGAGACTCCAGCACAGGCAACTGCCCAGGGCGGCCTACAATGCGATGCCCAGTCCGCAGTTCTGATGGATGGGTTGACAGGCGAAATTCTTTATGAACAGAATCCTGATTTAAAAATCCCTCCCGCCAGTTTTATCAAGGTTCTCACCCTCTATCTGATCTTTGATGCCATCCGCGCCGGACAATTGAAGATGGACGATATGGTAACCGTGAGCGAGAAGGCATGGAAGACCCAGGGCTCCAAGATGTTCATTAAGGTGGGAGAGCGGGTCAAGGTGGAAGATCTGGTAAAAGGGGTCGCTATTGCATCAGGGAATGATGCCTGTATTGCCCTGGCCGAGCATCTGGCAGGCTCTGAAGAGGTCTTCTCCTCCAAAATGAATGAGAAGGCGAAAGCTCTGGGAATGAAGAATACACAATTCAAGAACTCTCACGGCATGCCTGCAGACGATCAATATACAACCGCCATGGATATGGCTCTCCTTGCAAAACGATATGTCGAAGACCACCCGGAGACACTGGCGATCCATTCCACGACGGAATTCGAATATAACGGAATTAAGCAGGGGAATCGGAATACCCTTTTGCAGAAGAATATCGGTGTGGATGGTTTAAAGACAGGTCACATCGAAGAGTCCGGGTATCATCTCGTGGCGACGGCAAAGAGAGAGGGCCAGAGAATGATCGCCGTGGTGATGGGATGTGATAAGATGAAGAAAAGGGCACCCGAGACACAGAAATTGCTGGAATATGGTTTCAAGAATTTTTCCACAGTGCAGGCGGTTAAGAAAGGCGACTCCTTCGGACCACTTAAAGTAAAAAGAGGAAAATTGGATCAGGTGAGCCTGATGGCATCCGAAGACGGTCGGGTGACCGTGCCAAAGGGGAAAGAAAACCTGGCGTCCGCTATTCCCCAGTTGCCGGCATTTGTGTCCGCTCCCATACAGAAGGGGCAGGTTTTGGCAAAGGTTCTCGTCCAGAAGGAAGGGAAAACGATAAAGGAAATTAACCTCTTTGCCCAGTCCGATGTGCAGAAGAGCCTGATTCCTCCCTGGCCCTACCTTGTTGGAGGCATCTTAGGACTTGTCCTGCTCTGCCTCATTGGACTCTGGTTTTTTCGGCGGCCTCCGCGGAGGAAGCTGTAAAGCGTTACAAGATGCCTTCAAAGCAGATCATACTCAACGAAGTCGATATTGAGGAATCCTTGAACCGGATAAGTGACCGGTTGCTTCAGAAGCATCCTGTCTTGGAAGAGATGGTTCTGGTGGGAATCCGGTCAGGAGGAGTCTATTTAGCCGAACGCCTGAAACAGAAAATCGTTCAAAAGACCGGAGTCGATCTTGAAGCCGGAGTCATTGACATTACGCTCTATCGAGATGACTGGACAAGGCTGACCCAGACGCCCGAGGTGAAGAAGGCCGATATTCATTTCCCCATCGAGGATAAACATGTCCTTCTGGTGGATGATGTGCTCTTTACAGGCAGAACGATTCGAGCCGCGCTTGACGCCTTGATGGAATTAGGACGACCCCGGCGGATTGAATTGGCGATTCTTGTTGACCGTGGACATAGAGAACTTCCCATCCAAGCCGACTATCTTGGAAAGGTTTTGGAAACCTCCCGGCAGGACTCGATCAATGTGGAACTGAAGGAGATGACCGGCGTGGATCAAGTGGTCATCGAGCACGGGAAGTATCCAACTACTTAGTTCGGAGTAATGAGTTCGGAGTTTTTTAGTTTTAATTTTTTACTCCGAACTTTCATTCCTTGATTGACCCATTTTCCTCCAGTGCGCCTCCTGAGCCCAGCGCTTCTCTGACCATTGAGCAGATTCTTGCAAAGGCTTTTGTCTCTGACATGGGGCGTTCGCGAGGCCGATCGAGAGGGATGGAGACAATTCTGGCGATGCGACCCGGCCGGTGGGATAGAACGACCACGCGATCCGACATAAAGCAGGCCTCTGAGATCGAATGAGTCACCATGAGGATCGTCTTTTGGGTCTTGGACCAGATATCGAGCAGGAGCATCTGCATCGATTTCCGGGTGAGGTCATCGAGGGCGCCGAAGGGCTCGTCCATCAGGAGGAGTGGAGGATCGAGGGCGAGCGCCCTCACAATGGCCACCCTCTGCTGCATCCCTCCTGATAATTCTCTGGGATAATAGGACCAGAATTTTTTATCAAGCCCCACCATCTCCAGGAGCATCTCAATCCGTTGGACCTGTTGCTTGCTGGGGAGTCTGCTTTTGGCAATTCGAAAAGGAAGAAGACAATTTTCGAAGATGCGATACCATGGAAAAAGCGTCGATTCCTGAAAGACGATCCCGTAGCCACGGGTCCTTCGTAACTCTTCCGGAGTTTTTCCTTCAATCGAAATTTCCCCGCCCGTAGGGCCCCCTTCATCGCCGATATCTCCAAGGAGTTCGAGAAGCGTGCTCTTGCCGGAGCCTGATGGCCCGATCAGGGTGATGAACTCCCCCCGGAGAACCTCTAATGAGACTCCGCCCAAGGCTTCTACATCCCGGTCCTTAAAATATTTCTTCACATTGACCAGGCGGATAGCAATCGGAGACGATGGTTCTTGATTCATTAGTTTTATTTCTATCGGACCTTTGTTTTGTAGCGCCCTCATTTACCTGCCTGAACGAAGTCCCGCTCTGCGGGACAAAGGCAGGTTGGGAGCGACGTAGGATGTCGTTCCGACAATGTCGGAACGCTACAGCCATATTTCTTTAAAATATTCGGTGAGAGCAGGGTTGAAATCGTGAACCTTCTTCTTCATTTCTTTGGCCCGAACATCCACGGTCCATGAATCCCAATCTTCCTTTTTCGGATCCATCCTCAGGACCTGCATCTCCCAGAGGGTATGGATGGAGTATTGAATGGGATCATCCAGGCTTTCACCGATGTCACCCACACAGCACATCCGGGTTCCCTGGTAGCGCTGAAAGGCTTTTTCATAAAAACCTTTCGTTGTGATGGAACCCGGGTTGGTGACCGGAAGATCGGTAAGGGGAAGACCAGGGAGATTTCCCTCCCCGGAGACCTCAAAGATACATTGTGAGAAAACAGGGATTAGTTCGACCCCATTTTTCAAACACTCCTGATAGATTCGCCGGATGCCTTCCAGGCTCCCGCAGGCGGTGAAGATATAGACCTGTTTCGGGAGATGATGAGCGAATGCATTCCTCAGGAAAAAGGCAATGGTCGATCCCGAGGCAATGGCCGTATCGGGTATGAGCCAGGTCTCTCCCTGATACGCGCCGACAAAGTTCTGGGCTTTAATTTCCCAGTCAGATCCTTCCTGATTAAGGACTCTCTGGAGCTTGATAAAGCCGGTGGGAAGAAGGATTCGGCCATAGGGAGGAGCGCTTCCGAAGGCCTGCTGGAGGTCAAAGGGATAAGCTCCTCTGAGAATGAGATATTGAGCGCAGGTTTTCTTGTTGAGTTGCTCGAAAAAGAGTTCGACGAACAAGGCGGCGACATACCGGATCATGTTGAATTTCGGCCTGCCGCTGGTCCCTCTTCCCAGAAGAAATGATTCGCCCATTCCGCTCTCCACCACATAGATCAAAGGAGGGATGGTCGGATCGTTCCGGAAATTTCTCACCTCCCATGCCCGGCCGCTCCCAACTGGAATGGTCGCATAAGGTTTTCCGATGTCTTCAAGGAAGACTCGTTTGGACACCTATACCTCCTGCAATTTGAATATCAGATGTCAGAGATCAGGTTGAGGTTAAGGTTTAGGTTGAGATTAAAATCAGGTCCTTAACCTTGACCTTAACCTAATCCCGAATTTCTTTATTTTGGGATGACGCCGCTTGGAAACTTCTCCGAATAGAATTTCTTCACATCGGGCATCTTCTCGATAAGGCCGACCTTGAACATATCCTTTGCGACATTCTCCCATTTCTTTGGGTTGATATACCCCAGGCCATTTTTCTTTGTATCGGCGTTGATCATCAGAGCCTTCATCGGCGAAATGGCATCCATCTCATGAGCTAAGTCGAGCCCCTCGTTGGTCTTCTTCAAAATATCGAAAGTCTCTTTGGGGTTATCAAGGGCCCACTGAAACCCTTTATATCTTCCTGTCACAACTGCCTGGACGACATCCGGATGCTTCTTGAGTATCTCCTCTGTGGTGAAGAGAACGTTATCCATCCAGTCGATTCCCAGATCCTTATAGTCAATGGTGTAAAAGGTCTTCCCCATCTTTTTCGTTTCCCGTTGGGCTGTGATCAGCTCATTGTATGTCATGGCAGAAGCCAGCGGCCAGGTTCCTGCAAGCCAGGGTTTTATATCTCCGCCCTGATTCTGGATGGTAAACTGCTTCTCCCAGCCTTTTCCCACAGCGCACTTTACCTTGGCATCGTATCCGATCCAGATGCCGAGGTTCCCTTTGATATCCTTTGCCGATTTGATAGGGTTCCAGCTAATAATCCTCATGGCGCTGGTCTGAAAATCGACGCTCACAGCCACGAGGTCGATTCCTTCTTTCTCACGCGCCCGGATGATATTTTCAGGGTAGTCATTTCCAAAGGCGATATGGCCGGCCCTGACTGCGGCAACCACCTTCTGAATCGGGGAGATGCCGGGTCCGCCTTGAACCTCCTTCACCTTCACTTTTCCATAGAACCCCTTGTCCACTGCGACCCAGCCTCCTGCGGATTCCATATGGATGAACCATGCCTCATGAACCATTACTTCCTGCGCCATCGCCGTCAACGGCAAAAGAACAACCAATGCCACCAGACCTAACCATAAACGTTTCATCTTTTTCCTCCTCTTTTTTTTGAAATCGCAGAGAGCATAGCGCAAAAACTCTAAACTTTTTGCTCCGAACTCCGAACTCATTACTCCAAACTGTGAATTTCGAATCACCTCCTTTCCGCAGAGATGTGCCAGGCGATCACCCGTTTCTCCACGAGAGTGATCACTCCGACAAAAGAGAGCCCCAAAAGAGAGCAGGCGATGATGCTTGCAAAGACACGCGGCGTGTCCATGATATAGATTGCATCCACGATTAAAAACCCCAATCCTTTATAAGCCCCAAAAACTTCACCGACGACCGCACCAATAACTGCAAGGGTCCATGCGACCTTAAAGCTGGCAAAGATCTGAGGAAGGGCAAAGGGAAATTGGAGATACCAGAACTTTTGCCAGCTGGACGAATGATAGGACTCCATCCATTTCATTTCCGAGGCTCCCACCGAGGCGAGCGATTTAAACGTTGGGCCCAGGACGGGAAAATAGACACAGATGACGGCAGTGATGACCTTGGACCACATCCCGCTTCCAAAGATGATGACAATCGGAGCCGCAATCGCCACAATGGGAGTGCTGTTGAGAATAACCGCATAAGGATAAAACATCTCCTTCAGGGGTCGGAACCAGAGGAAAAAGATTGCGGTCAGGATGGCTGAAAAAGAGCCCATGACAAATCCCAATCCAGCCTCCAGAAAGGTCATCGACGTATGCAAGGCAAGGAGTCTGGACTTGGCAATCATATAAGAGAGAATCGTGGAAGGGGCAGGGAGGAGAAATCTCGGGATCTCCAGCCCCCTCACCAGAAGTTCCCATAAAAGAAGAATGCCAATAATCGATCCAACGGAATAACGATTCATCCTTCATACCATTGTCCCCTCACCCCACCCTCTCCCCGATGGGGAGAGGGTGGGGTGAGGGGGTGTGTTTTTAAAGCCCATTCTGTTTCATATACCTGCCCTGATAGAAGGCTTCTCCCTCTGTGCGCTGAAGGACCATCTGGCAGATCTTCACGCCGGGTTTGAGCACAAGAGGAAACGGAGCGAGATTTCCGATTTCGAGCACCTGCCGGTTATTAATCCCAGGCTGAACGAATCCTGCGGTCATATGAATGACCAGGCCCATCCGGGCGAAACGACTCCTCCCCTCCAGCCAGCCGCAAATCGTTGAAGGCAGTTTTATCCTTTCGAGAGTAATTCCCAAGACCGTTTCTCCTGGCATGAGTGTGAAAGACTCTTTGACCTCCAGGAGTTCTGTGAGGTCTTCCATTGAAATGCCGTCATCAACGACGCAGGCATTTCTCAGTTTTTTAAAAACTCTGAACTCATTGCCCAACCGGAGGTCGATGGAACCCGGTCCAACCATCCCCTCTTCGAAAGGATCAATCTCGATATTCCCCAGACGGATCTCCTTGAGAATCTCTTCCCTTGTCAGCACTCCCATAATGACCTCATTGTAAAATGTTCTGATGGTTTTCTTAACCTCCCCCTTTGTAAAACTGACCGTGTCCCATAAGTCGGGCGGCTGGACACAAGGAAGGGGGGCATGACCGGTGTAATTGAAGGTTTTGCATTCTGTATTTAGGTGTCATTCCCGTGAAAACGGGAATCCAGGACCGACAGAAACATCTGGATTCCTGCTTCCGCAGGAATGACAAACTTAAAAATTACTAATGATATCGACCTGTTAACAACATTCAACTTAACCCTTGTGTCCAGCGCCCCCACTTATGGGTAAAGATCAGCTTTGCTAAAGGGGGGGATAATTCGTTTGAGATGGTATCGACAAACTTTTATCAATGTTGACACGTTAAGCACCTAAGATACTCCTATGGTATTCCTGGATCGATTTGACCGACATCCCCTTTTTGAGAAGGGATTCGATGCCATTGACCACTGCCTCAGCGCCAGAGAGGGTGGTGATGATGGGGATGTTATGGGCAACCGCCTGGCTCCGGATGGCCACTTCATCCGCCTTGGGTTTCTTCCCGCTCGGGGTATTAATGACAAGCTTGACCTCTCCGTTTTTCATCCGGTCCACAATGTTCGGCCTTCCCTCGCCAACCTTGAACACGGTTTGAACCGGGATGCCGTTGTTCGTCAGGACCTTGGCCGTTCCCTTGGTCGCCACGAGTTCGAACCCGAGATCGATCAATTTCTTGGCGACAAAGACAATGGACCGTTTGTCCTTATTCATCACGCTGATGAAGACCCTGCCCTTTAAGGGGACGGAGGCGCCGGCTGAAATCTGAGACTTGGCAAAGGCCACTCCGAAATCGGTATCGATCCCCATCACCTCTCCGGTTGATTTCATTTCCGGGCCCAGAACCGTGTCCACCCCGTAAAATCGTTTGAATGGGAAGACCGACTCCTTCACGGCGATGTGACGGATCTCCACCTCCCTCACGATGCCGAGCTCCCGAAGTCTCTTTCCGGTCATCACCTTTGCGGCCACCTTAGCCCATGGAATCCCGGTGGCCTTACTGATGAAGGGGATGGTCCTCGAGGCTCTTGGATTGACTTCGAGAATATAGATCACATCGTTCTTAATAGCATACTGGATATTCATCAGGCCTATGACCTGGAGTTCTCTGGCCAGTCCGTAAGTGCTTTGTTTCAACTGTTCGATTAGATCATCGCTCAGGGAGTAGGGAGGGGTGACGCAGGCACTGTCACCGGAATGGATCCCTGCGGCCTCGATATGTTCCATGATCCCAGCGATGAGACAGGCTGATCCGTCTGAAATGGCATCCACATCGATCTCGATGGCATCTTCAAGAAATTTATCGATCAGAATGGGATGTGTGGAAGAGGCTTCCACAGCCCGGTGAACGAAACGTTCAAGGGATGCCTCATCATAAACGATCTCCATTGCCCTTCCCCCCAGAACATAGGAAGGCCTCACGATCACCGGGTAACCAATCTCCTCAGCGACTCTTCTTGCCTCCTCAAAGGAGGTCGCGGTGCCGTTCGGGGGCTGGGTGAGATGAAGTTTGTTGAGGAGGACCTGAAAACGCTTCCGGTCCTCAGCCCGGTCAATATTGTCAGGGCTTGTCCCGATGATCTTTGCACCCGCCTTCTCGAGAGGAACGGCAAGATTAAGCGGCGTCTGGCCTCCGAACTGTACGATGATGCCATCGGGTTTTTCCTGATCGATGATGTTGAGGACATCCTCGAGTGTGAGGGGCTCGAAATAGAGTTTGTCAGAGGTGTCGTAGTCTGTGGAAACCGTTTCCGGATTGGAGTTGACCATGATCGTCTCGTAACCGAGTTCCTTCAGGGCAAAGGAGGCATGAACACAGCAGTAATCGAATTCCACTCCCTGACCGATCCGATTGGGCCCTGATCCAAGAATCATGATCTTCTTTCTCGAAGAGATTTGAGCCTCATTTTCTGTTTCGAAAGTGGAGTAATAGTAAGGCGTATAGGCTTCAAATTCTGCGCCGCAGGTATCGACCAGCTTATAGACGGGAAGGATCGCTTTCTCCTTTCGGACTGTTCGAATGGTCTGCTCATCAAATCCAAGAAGATATCCTAATTGAATATCGGAGAATCCGAACTCCTTTGCCTGCCTCAGGAGTTGATCAGGAATTCGCAGCTGGTCAGGGGTACGGGCCTTCTGCCAGAGTTCGAGGTCCTTCATGGCAGCCCCATAAGAACGAATCTCCATCTCGAGATCGACGATCTCCCGGATATTGGAGAGAAACCAGGGATCGATCCGGGTCCATTCATAGATCTCCTCCAACCTCATCCCAAGAAGAAAGGCATACCTGAGATAGAAGAGCCTTTCCGCATTTGGCGTTGAAAGTTTTTTCTTCACCCGTTCAATCATCTGTGAAAGATCGGAATCCCTGCCGACCTCATCCCACAGGAGTTTATCCTTCCCATCCGCTCCCAGACCGAACCTTCCGATCTCCAGAGATCGGAGGCCTTTCTGCAGCGCCTCCTTGAAGGTTCGTCCGATGGCCATAGTCTCACCGACCGATTTCATCGAGACGGTGAGCGTGGGATCGGCGTCCGGAAATTTCTCAAAGGTGAATCTCGGGATCTTGACGACACAGTAATCGATCGTCGGCTCGAAGGAGGCAGGGGTCTTTTTCGTGATGTCATTGGGGATCTCATCGAGCGTATATCCCACGGCTAATTTGGCCGCAATCTTGGCAATCGGGAATCCCGTGGCTTTGGAGGCCAATGCGGAGGACCGGGAAACCCGGGGGTTCATCTCGATGATCACCATCCGGCCGTCCTCGGGATTGATCGCAAACTGAATGTTGGAACCTCCGGTTTCCACGCCGATCTCCCGAATCACACGGATCGCCGCATTCCTCATTCTCTGATATTCCTTGTCCGTCAGCGTTTGAGCCGGGGCCACCGTGATGCTGTCTCCGGTGTGAATGCCCATGGGGTCGAGGTTCTCGATGGAGCAGATGATGACGACGTTGTCGTTGAAATCTCTCATGACCTCGAGTTCAAACTCCTTCCAGCCGAGGACCGACTCTTCAATCAAAACCTCTCCGGTCATGCTCCATTCGAGCCCCCGGGCGGCCATCTCTTCGAACTCCTGGATGTTATAGGCGATACCGCCCCCGGTGCCCCCGAGCGTGAAACTGGGCCGGATGATCAAGGGGAAACCAATCTCTTTTGCCGCCTCGAGGGCTTCTGACAGAGAGTAGGCCAGGCCGCTTCTCGGAAGGTCGAGGCCGATCTTTTTCATCGACTCCTTGAAGAGGTTCCGGTCCTCTCCCTTTTTGATCGCCTCATATTTGGCTCCGATCATCCGGACATGATGTTTTTCAAGAATGCCTGCCTCATAAAGCGCCACGGAGACATTGAGGCCGGTCTGGCCGCCCAGGGTGGGAAGCAATGCATCCGGTCTCTCCCGCTCGATGATCTTCTCAACGATTTCAGGGGTGATCGGTTCGATATAGATGCGGTCAGCCGTCTCGGGATCGGTCATGATGGTGGCCGGATTGGAGTTGATGAGGACCACCTCGAACCCTTCTTCTTTTAAAGCCTTGCAGGCCTGTGTGCCGGAATAGTCGAATTCGCAAGCCTGGCCGATGACGATGGGGCCGGATCCGATGATCAAAATTTTCTTGATGTCGGTTCGTTTAGGCATAAAAGATCGTTTCCCTTGAGGAGCGCTACGCTTGAGGAGCGCTTTCGCTTGAGGTTCGAGGCTAAAATCCTTTGCCTTCAGCCTTCATCCTCAAGTCCTGTGAAGCAGGACGCTCCTCAAACCCCGAAAGGGTGCTCCTCCAACCTCTATCAGTTTTCCCTCGCATTCAATTCCATCATTTTTATGAATTCTCCGAAGAGGTCCTGGGTGTCCTGGGGTCCGGGAGAGGCCTCCGGATGATACTGCACCGAAAAGATGGGTAATTTTCTGTGTCTCATTCCCTCCAGAGTCCGGTCATTGAGGTTGATCTGTGTCAATTCGACCTCTTCCGGATTGAGCGAGTCTGGGTCCACGGCAAACCCGTGGTTCTGTGAGGTGATGGCCACCTTTCCGGTCTTCAGATCTTTGACCGGTTGATTAGCTCCCCTGTGGCCGAACTTCAACTTAAATGTCTTTCCACCCAGGGCCAATCCCAGGAGCTGATGTCCCAAACAGATGCCGAAAATTGGCTTTTTCCCGATCAATTTTCGCACATTCTCTATGGCATAGGGGACGCCTTCCGGGTCTCCCGGCCCATTGGAAAGAAGAATACCGTCGGGTTTATAAGAAAGAATCAATTCTACTGGCGCAGAGGCCGGCAGAACCGTCACCTCACAGCCCCAATCCCGCAGCGACCGGAGGATGTTGAACTTAACGCCAAAGTCCATGACCACCACCTTGAATCGAGAGTGGAAAATGGAAGGGTGAAGGTCGTGATTCAAGAACTGGAAATCATTCGTTTGATTCCACTCATAGGGTTTTTCGCAGGTGACTTCTCGTACCAAATCGCGTCCAATTAATCCGGGTGAAGCCTTTGCCTTTTCAATCAGGCGATCCCGATCGAGATCTTCGGTGGAAAGAATGGCTTTCATGGCCCCTTTTTCACGGATATGTTTGGTGAGGGCTCTTGTATCCATCCCCTCGACCCCTATGATGCAATGTGCGATCAGATAATCGGAAAGGGATCGATCTGCGCGCCAGTTACTAAAGAGGGGGCTATTCTCTTTGATGACAAAACCTTCCACCTTTGGATCCTGCGACTCAATATCCGCCTCATTGATCCCATAATTACCGATGAGGGGATAGGTCATGATGACGATCTGACCCTTATAGGAAGGATCGGTCAGGATCTCCTGATAGCCTGTCATGCTCGTGTTGAAGACGAGTTCGCCTGTCTTCTCACCGGGATATCCGAATGATCTTCCCTCGAATACAGTCCCGTCTTCAAGGGCCAGAATGGCTTTCTGAATCGGCTTCATAGGGTTTTACTTCCTTACTTGAGGTTAAAATGGGAGATAAGAGGTTATCACCCCACAAAAAAAGACCCCCGATCCCTTGTGGAGGGGTCGAGGGTCTTTTCATTAGCTCTTACCCGTTTGGCCATAAACCTTTCTTAAAAAACCTTCATCCAATTAACATCCCCGATTCCGATTGTCAAGATTCGAGGTTTCTGAAAATGCCCCGAAACCCCTGATTACACCGATTTCAAAAAAATGATTCCACAGATTTTTCTTTTGTTTCACTGTCTTTCTAATCGGTGTAATCGTTTCATAATCGCTGTAATCAGATATTCTAATCAGGCATGGACGTAAACTTTTGTCTCTGTGGGTCTGGCCATCAGCTTTTCAATCTTTGCCTGAACCTTCTTCCGTTCCGGATGTTTCTCCCATGTCTTCCAGTCATCCACGCTCTGCCAGGTGGTAATTACAATATAATTGTGATGGTCATCCAATGACCGAAGCGTCTCTCCCGAGATATACCCCTTGGAGGGAACCACCTTTGTTCTCAACTCCCTGAGCAGTTTTGCAAACTCCGTTTCCTTCCCCTTCTTCACCTTCCGATCGATGATGATCCTGACTGCCATAACCGCTCACCTCCCCTTTTTTATATCATCCTACCAATTCTTTTCGTGCATTTCAAGAGAAATTTATTATAGTGTCGTCATGTCTGATGAAATCGTAAAAAGTCGTCATTCCCGTGCCCGCCGAAGAGCGGGTCCGCCTCATGTGGAAAAACGGGAATCCAGAGAATTCTAACCCCCTATAAGCACTGGATTCCTGCTGGAGTTTATCCCGATGAAAATCGGGGCAGGAATGACTGATGACGGGCTTTTCAGACTTTTTATGAGACCATCATGTCTGATTTAAAGCCTTTTAATGCTGACTGCTCATTGCTAATTTTGTATTTTGCAATGCTATTTTAATGATAGCCCTCCAGTTCTCCCTTTGGCCGAATCCACTTAAAATCCTCGGGCGCCATGTTCTCCGGTCGTCCGTCGATACGGACGGTGAGGTGGCCGTTCTCCCGGGAGATGCCGAGGCCAAAAATCTTCTCAAGTCCCATCAGGCGGGTGATGATCTCTTCCCATTTCCGATGATCGATGGGTTTTGCTGTACAACTCTTGTATTGAGCTTCGTTTAACTTCCCTTTGGGGTCATAGAAGATGACCTCCCCGGCAGAGGCGCCTGCGAGGATCTTTGCTCCGCTGTAAGGAGATTCCATTCGGTGAAGGGTTCCGTCACTTCCCCGGCGAAGGCCAAGCATAATGACCGAGCCTCCCATGAGGGCCTGACAGAGGTGTTCATAAGCGGTCCCAACGATGTTGACCTGCAGTCCAGGGCCCCGCGGATCGCTCACTGCACAGACCCAACCCCGGTCTACGACATTGCCGAGGATGTTAAACGTGCCGCCTTTGGCTGAGTATCCTGTTACCTTGCCCGCATCACCGTGAATGTCGAGTGTCCCTGAATGCATCACCATTCCGGTAAAATTCTGTGCGTGTCCATGAACGCGGACCAGGGCGCCCATGTTGAAGGCTCCGCAATACTCGCCCGGGCTTCCAAATACATCCATAATCGTATCCGAGGTATCGCCGGAGCCCATCCCCATGCCGATGCCCCGCTGTCCCTCTGCCCGATAGACGATGAATCTCCGCCATCCTATTCGATGGGCATGATCAAGGAAAGGACTGAGCGCCTGGAAAGGATCAATCCCCTCAGGCCGGAATCCCCTGGCATCGACCACCAGCGCCCGCCCCATCTCTTCAGGTGGATTCAGTTTTTTAGCATCGGCCAGGATGATCCTGGACATCCCGTCTTCATCCCTCACTCGATCGAGGCATGAATCGATCTGCTGGCGCACGATATGAGTCAATGCTCCCCTGTCCTTATTTCCCGTACCCCATCCGGCCAGGTGATCGTGGATTCGAGCCAGTTCTTCAACTGCCTGCAGGGGAGAAAGGTTTTTTGGAATTTCATCAAGGGCTTTTTTGAAATCCCCGAACCCCCAGCGAGGGAGCCGTTCCCGGAGGAAGAGAGAAGGGGAGGAGGAGCCAAAGTCAAACCTGTCAGGCTCTCCTGGGGAGGAAAGGAATTTCGGACGGGGAAACTCCCCGCGGGGGATATCGATTCGACCGCCGAATTTGTCGAGAACTTCATGACCCGTGATCTTCCCCTTCTCGTCATAAAAGACCCTGCTCACCATGCCCGGGTTGACCGTGAAGGTGATCGGAGCAACCGTGCTTTTGATCAGCCCCAGCCGGTAGAGCTCCTGAAGTCCGGCATCGCTCCCCTGTTTCTCAGAGCAGATGATGCTGACAAAATTTTCTCCGTCGTCATAAAGCATGGCCACATTGGGCCGGAGCAGGGAGGGATCGATGATATCGAGCCGTTCGATCGACCTTGCATAAGGGTCGATTCGACCGCAGAGATATTGATAGGGGCCATCCGGAGCGCTCTCTAATTCCACCTCCTGCACGCGTTCGAAACGCTCTCTGACCTCGGAGGGCAATTGGACGAGATTCCATCCGGTGGTTGGAGAGAAAGATTCCACGAGAGCGTCAAAGGGATAACGAAGATACTGGCTGAGCAGATGGAGCTTGAGAGAAGCAACCGCGGTGTCGGTCTGGGCAAGAGGGGTGAGGTTAAATTGGGTGACGCGATTGAGCATGGTGCGATAATTTGTGGTCTCCCCATTATGGGTCAAAGCCGTATGCAGTTCTGAAAAAGGATGGGAGTTCATCTGATCCACGACCGAGCCTGTTGCCAGCCTGCGATGGATGATATTGACCGGAGCATCGGGAAGCTCCCAGGGGATATGGGAGCCATCGCTCTTCCAGCAGCCGGAATTCTTTCCGCAGGAGAGCACAGCCGCCTTCTTCTGCGGATGATCCACGTAGTTTTCTTTGGTGATCTTCCGGGCAAGCTGGTAGATATATTCATCTTCCGCCTCCCGTAAAAATTCCTTATTGGCGCTGAAATTTTTTAGGGTCAGGTCCCGGTAACGCATCTGCAAGGGGGGCCAGATCGGATCCATCAACAATTTCTTTTCTATAAAGCGATGAAGTTCTTCCCGGCGAACCCGCACAAAGAATCGATAGATATCTCCTGGATCTTTTTCGCCAAAGAGACGGAAATGTTGCTCGTGTCCCTCGGGGTCAAGCCGGTAGGGAATACGGCATTTATCCAGATCGCCATCGTCTTCAGCCACTTCAAGGCCTTTAAAATATTTCTCAAGAACCTCCTTGATGATCTTTAATCGGATGGCAAGGACCTCCTTTCTTGCCCTCTGGCGAATCTTCCCGAAATGGAGACCGAGGTTCCGGGTAAGATGTTCTACCTCGACCTCCTCTTGCGCGATGCCTTTGACCAATAGGTGGAGGGCATAGTGATCGAGATGAAGCGGATAGCACCCTCCTTTCCAGATTCCAACGCCGTCCATCCCACGGTTTGCCATGCGGTCAAGCATGAGGTCCATCACATGACTCGGGATGAAATGGTTCGACACGATGGCCGCCACCCCGCAATCGGAGGGAGGGGGAGGAGATTCAACCCGGGGAGGAGGTAAACGGTGAGTTTCTTGGGCTTCGTGGCGGAGCGGAGCATCAACCGCGGCCAGGGCTTTCCTGTTGCGGCGATGGCTTTCCACCCTCTCCTCAAGCAGAGGCCACCTGATACAGTCATAACGGCCACGGAGTTGACGGATATCCTTCATCCCCAGAGCGGCGATCGCCCGTATGATCTGCGCCTGCAGGCTAACACGAAAGTTGATGATCTGTTGTGTGTTCAGCTCGACATTGCGAAGAAGTTGCATCTTCGGGTTGACCGTTGAGATGCCGCTTCGGCAACCGGATTCACAGTTCCGATCCCTGACACAGCCGATGGCAACGAGGTCTGCCGTTCCGAGGACAACGCCATCAAGTCCGAGCGCCATTCCTTTAACGATGTCCGCCCAGGTGCGCATCCCACCGCTTCCCATGAAGACGACATATTCTCTCAGGTTGGAGTCTATCAGTTTCTCATGACAGATGGGGATCGCATATTCCATGTGCATGCCCATCTGGCCTTTAATGATGTCAGGGGCTGCGCCTGTTCCTCCCCGGGGTCCATCCAGCCATATTTCAATCGTCATCTGATTGTCCTTGGCAATCCGGGCCAGCCCCGAGACGATGAACTCGATGTCAGGGGAAGGAGAGACCTTGACACAGATGGTTGCCTGGCGGTTGATCATTCGGATGGCATCGATAAAGGCTTTGACATCCTCAATCGAATAACAGTTATGGAAAGGAAAAGGGGAGATGAGGCTTACGCCCTCGGGCACGCCCCGGAGCCTGGAGACGAGGCCGAAGACCTTTCTTCCGAGAAGGTGTCCGCCGACGCCCTGCTTGGCCCCCTGACTGTACGCAATGACCACACGCCTTGCGCGTCGGATGGTCTCCTTGGTGACTCCGAAAAGGCCTGTCTTGAGCTGGGTTGAGACATAGGGCTCCTCTTCAGCGGTGACAATGGGAACAAACTGGACCGGCATGGAAGAGGGATATCTTTTTAAAATTTCGCCTATCTCCTGATATTCGGGGAAGAGGACTTCTTTCTTTTGGGAGCGCCGGATCACCTCTTCGACGGTAATGAGCTTTCTTTCTTCCATCACCCGGCCCAGAAGGGTGACCTGTCGTTCTGTCAATTCGAGGGGATTCCACTTCGAATCAAGGATATAGAAGGTGGGATATCCTCCTTCTCCTGTGTCAAGTTGAGTTTTAAGGGCGCGGGTTGCCAGAACCCTTGCGCGCCAAGTTCCGGGCCCGATCGAGCCGACGGACATGCCGGCTCCGACCAGAGGGGTCTGGAGGCGAAGCGATGGCGCCAGTTGCAGGGCGGTCGAAACTTCATCCAATCTCTCTTCGGGGATCTCGTCGGGGTCCCTGTTAAACCGGAGACCGATGACGTCAAAGCCGTCTCCCAAATTGCCCGATGATTCCGTGTTTTTAAGGAGCAGGGTTTCTTGATCGCCGGCGGCCATTTGACCCACAGAGGAAATAAGCGAGGCCGGCCAGACATGGTCCTGGTCGAAGATGCGGTAGCAGGCAGGAGACATCTTCGCATCATAGAAGCGGTGCGGGAGAAGGGTCGGATGGATCATCTCTTTTAATTGACGATACCGCCATCCAAGGCCGGCCATGAGGCCCTCCCTTTTTATTCGTTCCCTGTTCGCTTCTTCGTTTCTTTTCAGGCGAACGGGATCATGGAAGATGTCATAAACCCTTTCCTCCAGGTCGTCAAAAATGACCAGGCGATTCTCCTCGCCAACGGTCTTCTTGATGTCCTTGAAGCCGGAGGCGCCAAGAACCTCGATGACCTGGATGTTCCAGACCCGGATGAGATTGGCGATGCGTTTGGCCAACACTGGGATATCCTGGGGGAAGTCGACCCGTTCTCCCCTCGAAAATTTTTGGCGGGCCTGGGGATCTCCGACGAGGAGAAGCGGCCAATCGATTTTAACTCCGTTGGCTCCTCGCTGAACCGTCTTCTGCGCATCTGCGGCAGAGCGAATGCCCCCGGCCCCGACGATGGAGAACCGGTGCCGGATCTTTCTCTCAACAAGCCAGCGGTGGACTGCGGGCACACCATCCGTGGTCGGGTAGTAGCCTTTTTCCGGATCGTAGTCGGACGTAAGGCAGATGAGATCGAACGGAGATCGGACCAAAGATTCAAGCCTCGCCCGAAGGGAAGGGGAAGGCTGAAGCTCACTCGTGACATCTTCTTTCCCGATCTTTAATACGGCGCAAAGGATCGTAGATTCCGGAAAGAGAGTCCTGAACCTGTCTCCCTGTTTCAATATCGTTTCATCAACTTCGATTTCAATCAGATTAACCGCCAGGTTCTTCAAACGGTCAGGCCATTTTTTCAAATCCTCCGATTTTAGCCTGAGGATGAGGGAGTCCGTTCTGTTTCCAATCCTTGAACAGAAGCGTTCGAAATCTTCGAGCTTGAGGGTCATTCGGGTTCCCAGAGTCGCAGATGCTTCTAACATGGCCTCCAGCCAATCCTCTCCTCCATCCATGGGAAGGAGATCGAGAAGAATCGGGGTTTTTAAGGGGATGAGGCGAGGGGGCGGGGTCTCGATCTTTTCTCCATCGAACTCCAGATACTTTGGCCGCCTGCCCAATTGAATGGCAATGGCATCTCCCGTGCTTTCATAGAGAAGGTTCTGGGCAGGGCCGACGATATGAAAATGGCCGAAGCGAATCCCGTCATTACCCGAGCCGCGATGCGGATCTCCCTGACCCGTTCCCGAGACAGGGATTTTCCCTGTCGTTGCCTCAAGGTCGATGCGGGTGACCGCCTGGGAGGTCCAGTAGGGATCATCCATCTCGAGACAGCATGGATGAAGTTCCACGGTCGTTGCGGGCAGTCCGATGGCTACCTGAGGGCATCGTTCCAGGCAGGAGCCACATCCACGGCAGAGCCCTTCATCTTCGATCAGAATGAGCCGGGGATCGGATTCACTCCTTTTCCGGACACTATAAATGCAGGCGTCCACGCAGGTTCCGCAATGGATACAATGCGCTTCATCGATGCGGACACGGTATCTTGGAAAGGTATTGCGCTTCTCGTGGATCTTCTGGTCGAAACCCGTTCTCATGGTATCGAGGTACCGGTGAAAGTCGGGACTGTTTTCCACCTCGCGGATGAATTCCTTGATCTGTTCGATCGGGAAATCGCCGGTATCCGCTAGATATTTCTCCAACCCCTCAAAAAGGGGAAGGTGCTTCAAATGGACCTGGCACTCTTCATCGCAGCGGCCGCAGCGGAGACAGAAATAGAGGGGCAGGGCTTTCGATAACTCCAGCTCTCCTTTCTCAAGGGCCTTCTTGATGGTCAGAAATTTGCCCCTGGCTGTCAGGGTTTCATCTCCCGTGGCCCGGTAAACCGGACATCCGGCCACACAGGCGCCGCACTGCGCACAGGAAAGGATCTCTTTTGCGATTCCTTCGAGTTTTTCGGAAACGATGGGGGTGCGAAGCCTCAATTTCTCCGCGGGAAAAAAAGAGAGAAGCCTGAACATGAGCCACTGGGAAGCGCTGAGTCCCAGGTCGAAGATGTCGGCCTGAAACAAAGCCTTCTGAAAAGAACCCCAGCGTCCTGAGGTGGAGAAGAATTTCCCCGAGTTGAGCATTCCTGCAGGATCCGCCTTCTTCTTGTATTGACGGAGTTGCCTCAATTCTTCACGGGCGTAGAGGTGACGGAGAAAGGGCGTATTCCATATTCCTATCCCATAAGGCTTCCCGCCGTAAGATTGGACGGCTAATTTGAGCATCATAGGGATGAGCATCAGGTCAAGATAAAAAATATTTTTCCGGTTGTCCGTGGCCAGCATGGCAAGAAAGAGCACTTCTTTCGGGTTGACCAGATGGGCGATCGGATAGAGCGTCACTGCCAGATGTTTTCCCAGACCGTTGAGTTTTTCACCGTAGGAGGCAGCCTGGTCAATGGGAAGAATCATTTCACTTGCCAGGAGGGATGGTCCTAATGATTTGATGGACATCGGCAGGAAACGCTTTTCCCAGAGTCCATTGGCCAGGGCTTCATCAACGGGAACGAGTTGGCGCTCTGCAAGATAGGCCTTTAGATTCAGCGCTTCCTTCTCCTCCGGGAAAGACATCAGGACGAGATGACGATGTTCAGCAGAAGGCTTGGACTCGGATGGAAGATCGAGGGTGGAAATAAAGTGCGGGTGGTAGACGACAATATCTTCGGGTTTAATGGAAGGATGGGAGGCCACTTCTTTCGCAAAGTCATAAGCCGAAGAAGAGGTTTCAAAGGAAAGGATGACAGGGTACCATCGGGAGGGACGTTTAGAGACCCGGAGGGTGGTCTTGACGATGATTCCCATCTGTCCCTCAGTAGAGATGAAGTAACTCATCTCCGGGTCCCCTGCGGAGAGATCCCTGATCGTCCCATCAGGCGTGATGACACGAAGGGAGACGATTTGATTCCTGACCGGACCGTGGCGGAAGGTGCCGATGCCCATTCCTCCTGTTGCTATCCAGCCGATGAGGGTTCCGCCTTTTCCGGAGGCGATGGTGTAAAGGTCCAATCCATAGGGTTCGAGTTTTTTCTGGATATCGAGAAACCGGGCTCCAGGTCCAACGGTTAGCTGGAGCGTTTTCGGATTGACTTCAATCGAGTCCATGAGCCCCAGATCGATGAGAATCCCTCCGCGGGTCGGGACAGCGCCGCCATATCCCCAGGTTCCAGCCCCCCTGACGGTCAAAGGGATCTTATGTTCACGAGCAAAAGAGAAGATTTCGATGAGATGTTCTTCGCTCGCAGGCTGGAGAATCAAATCGGGAAGGCTTTTAAGCATCAGGTCGCGGATCAGGGGCGGAAGATCGACATTGAGGTCGGTGCGGTAGTATTCGAGTTTCTCAGGGTCTTTGATGAACTTGAGCCCTGAATTACGCTGTAAAAAATCTTCGAGGTATTTTCTCCAGGCCAATTTCCCTTTTCTCTGATTCACTGTAACCAACCTCACATTGGTTCGTCCTTAAAGATTGTCTAAGGGTTACGGTTACGAAGCCCGAATCGTCTATAAAAGGCTACGTCTTTCGTATTTAATTCTTTTAAACGTAACCGTTACCGGCAACCGAAACGGGCTTCGTTACCCTTACCGTTAGACTTTTTTTATAAAATCGGCAAATACTTCTCCAATTCAAACTGGGAGACATGGGTTCGATATTGATCCCACTCGATCTTTTTGTTCTCAATAAATTTCTGAAAGATGTGGTCTCCGAGGGTCTCTCTCACCAGTTCACTCTGCTCCGTTAATTGGATGGCCTCGTATAAATTCCCTGGAAGCGATTCGATCCCGTGCCTCTTTCTTGCCTCTTCGGACATCTCAAAGATATCTTCTTCGACCGGAGGAGGAAGTTCATATCCCTTTTCAATTCCCTTTAGCCCTGCAGCCAGCATCACGGCGAATGCCAGATAGGGATTGCAGGCCGGGTCAGGCGATCGCAATTCCATACGTGTCGCCTTTTCTTTACCGGGCTTATACATGGGAACCCGGACAAGCGCAGAACGGTTCCTTCGAGCCCAAGCGATATAGACCGGCGCCTCATAACCCGGGACGAGCCTTTTATACGAGTTGACCCACTGAGAGGTGATCGAAGTGATCTCTTTGGCATGCCTCAAAATTCCTGCCATATAAGACTTAGCGATCTTTGAAAGATGGAATTCATCTTTTGGATCGAAGAAGGCATTGTGGTCACCTTTGAAAAGAGATTGATGCGTATGCATGCCGCTTCCGTTCTGTTTATAAATGGGTTTAGGCATGAATGTGGCATAGACGCCATGTTTCATCGCAACCTCCTTTACGACAAGGCGATAGGTCATGGCATTGTCTGCCATGGCCAGGGCTTCGGCATAACGGAGGTCGATCTCATGCTGGCTCGGAGCCACTTCGTGGTGACTGTATTCTACCCTTATTCCCATGGCCTCAAGTGTGAGAATGGTTTCACGCCGGAGTTCAGTGGCCATATCCAGAGGGGTAAGGTCAAAATAGCCTCCCTTGTCAAGAATCTGTGGCGTTCCTTCACTGCTTTTGAAGTAGAAGTATTCCAGTTCAGGCCCGACATAGAAGGTATAACCAAGGTCTTGCGCCTTCTTAAGAGACCTCTTTAAGGCCCACCGGGGGTCTCCCTTATAGGGTGTTCCATCGGGTTCGTAGACATCGGCAAACATACTGGCCACTGCATTCTCTTTGGGTCGCCACGGGATGATCTGGAAGGTCTTCGGGTCGGGCCTTGCGATCATATCGCTTTCGTCGATTCGGGCATAGCCCTGAATCGATGAGCCATCAAATCCCATGCCTTCCTCGAGGGCTCCTTCGAGTTCGTCGACAGTAATGGCAAACCCCTTCAGAATTCCAAGGATGTCCGTAAACCAGAGCCGGATAAATTTGACATCGTGTTCTTTGGCCATCTTCAACACAGTCTCTTTGTCCTTTTCCATCTTCTCCTCCTTTTGAGATTCACGAATGACGCGAATGATAACGAATGACACGAAAAAAACCTCTTTTGTTTCGATTCGTGTAATTAGCTACCCATTCGTGTTATTCGTGCTTTATTAAATATAAAGGCGACCTCCCTTTCGGGAAAAACGCCTTTGTCACTCCAATACCCCGTTGTATGGAAGAGATTAAAAGCAAAACACATGCCATGAGTTGTCATTTAGCTGACGAGGTTTTAAATTTACAACTGGTTGAAATTAAATTAAATTATTTTGGCGTAAGAAGGGTTGCCGGCTCGAGAGGATATGGAAAGATGATGGGAGATGCTGGTTTTTCATCATCCTGCTTAAAATAAGACAATCAATCCATTATGCCAACATAGAGATTTCTGAAAAAGTCCAGAAATCTCTGGAATCATTTTTTTGAAATCTGAGTAATCAGAGAGCGAAAAACAGTTTTTCAGAGCTCTCACATAAAGGCATTGACAAACTGAACCTGTTTTCATAGATTTGAATTAAAGGTTAAATTAAAAACTTGGGGAAAAGAATACGAAACTAACAGGAGACCATCATGGACACGGAAAAAATCTTAGAGGTGGCGAAGAGTCTCGATTCGGAGAAGAAGGGAAAGAAAGAGGAACTGGAAAAGTTCAAAAAATTCTTTGAGCGGTTCCATCTCTTGAACCGGACCTATCTGGATAAGGAGACGTTTGAAAAGGCCCAGGAATCGATTTCCTCCATGGCAGAGGCAGTGACTAACACGATCCGTTATCTCGATGAGGAGATCACCAGACTGAGAAACAAAGGAAGGAAGCAACCCTTCGAGAATGTCGAACTGGCCAAAATGCAAAAGACCCAGAAGAGAAGTGAGATGTTGGTGGGTGAGTTTCTTTCTGGATTTCAGAAGTAAACCCAGATAGAAATTCGAGCGGGGAATTATTGCCAATCTAAATGGTTCTAATGTCGTGTTTCAAGATTTTGTTCCCATTCCCGTCAAAAAGGGATCTGTTTTTGAGCGGCCTGCCTTTGGCCCCATCCTTTAAATTTTGGTTGGCTATCCTCTGATGGCAGCGGATCAAGGGATATCTATAAAGTCACTCGGCCTGAGTTCGTCAGGAACAATGAAGATCGCATGTCTGTCCTCCACGAGGTCACCAAAAAACAAGTTGGCCCATTCCAACCCGGATTTGATCTGAGTCTCTCCCCTCAAGCCTTTTCTTCTTTCCGCCAGCACACCGATGAGATCCTCTTTTGCAAAATCGCCATTCTTGAGAAAGACTTTGTAGGTGATCATCCCGTTCCCTCCTTGGTCATATGACCCTCTTGACCTTCTTGTCGACCTTCTCTTCCCTTTGAATCGTTTCTCCCGGACGAGATTCTTTGCCCTCTCACGCCTTCTTCGTTTTCTTCTTTGCCTTAACCACCTGCAGCTCATAACCCAGGTGGTCCAGGATTTTTACAACCGTGTCGATCCGGGGATGGGTCCCTTTCTTCAAAGAACGGTAGAGGCTGGCGCGGTCAACCTCCAATTCCATCGCCACCCTCCGGACCGAAGACTCCTCCTGAATCAGTCGCCAAAGCGTTTCCACCACATCTTCCATGATGATAAAGTCTCCACATGTGTTTCAAAAATAACATGAGATGTATTTATCACATCCCCACCCTCCTGTCAAGAAAAATATTTTGGGGAACGTAATGCCTCAGTTAAAGACATAGAAAAGGGTCGGGAGGTTCTTCTGTAAAAACCTTGAAGCGAAACCTCTATACGTTTAACTACGTAGGTTCGTTTCCTAAAATCACTATGCAAATAGCAGGATCGCCGGTTCGCATGACCTCCATGATCGCTTTACAAGGTTTTGGAAGGAGAACTTCCCGACCCTATCAGGTCAAATACCACCCTGTCACTGAGGGGCTACCGGAGAATACCATTCTCATTTAGAGCAGCAATCAGGTGGCTCTTAACGATTCGATGATATTCATCCTGGAGGCCCTCACTGCGGGTAGCACCCCACCCACAAAACCCATGATCAAGGAGAAGGCAATGGCTTTCCAGGCGATGTCAAAGGTGAGGGTGAAGTCGAAGGCCAGTTCTGAGAAGGTCTGAAAATTCATGGTGGAGACGGTGAGGAAGCGGAGAAATGAGGCGAAGAAGAGGCCGATCAGACCTCCGATCAATCCGAGAAGCAAGGCCTCAAAGAGAAAGGCACTCAGGATACTTTTTCTCTGAAACCCGAGGGCGCGCATCGTGCCGATTTCACTCGTACGGGTGGAAACCGCCGCATACATCGTGATCATCGCGCCGATGATCGCTCCCAGGGAGAAGATGATCGTTAGGGATGTCCCGAGGATCCGAAGAAAGGTGGCCATCATCTCCGATTGTTCTGCATAGTAGCGGTTTTCACGCTTTGCCTCGAGAGTCAGGCGCGGGTCATTTTCAATCCGTTTCTTAACCATATCAAACTGCGAGGGATCTCGTAATTTAAAGATGACAGAAGAGTAAGCATACCTCCGGAAGGTCTGCATCAGTTGGTCTGCATCCCCCCAGACCTCAGAATTGAATCCGGTATTGCCGGCATCAAAGACTCCCACCACTTTCCATTCCCGCAATCCGAAGCGAAGCGTCTCGCCCAGACCACTTCCTTCGAAACGCTCTGCTAGGCTTCGGCCTGCGATGAGCTCGGATGTGCCCAACCTGGGAAGTCGTCCCTCGATCAATCTCACCTGGGGACGCAGGGCAAGGGAACTCTTTCCGATCCCCCGGATCGTGATATAGTTCTCCTGTTTCGTTCCCCGTTTGTGGAGGCTGATGATGACGACGGACTCTTTTGCGAGAAAGGGTTGGCCGTCTTCACCGATGGCCACTTCAGGTTGGGTCTCTACGATGGAAGCCTGGTATCGGTCAACCCCGCTCTGAACTTCGGTTGCCGAACCCTTTCGAATGACCACCACATTGTCGCTCGATCCTGTCTCCACCAGGGTCTTCTGCAAGCCCTGGGCTAACATCAGCATGGCTGCAAAGACAAAAACCACGAGGGCCATGCCCGAAGCGGTCAGAATCGTCGTGAGCCTCCGCGTCCAGAGGTTACGAATACTGTAAGAAAGAGGCACGCCCAATTAACCGATCCTCCTCAATCCATCCGCAATACGAATCCTTACGGAGCGATAGGTTGGAACGATGGCTGCTATCAGTCCAATGATGATGGAGGCGGCCAGATCCATATAGATCGCCTCCTCAGCCACATTGAAAACCGGAAAGTAGTTGCTCAACATTTTCCCGACGATTCCGGCGACCGGAAAGGTGAGGACAATGCCGAGAAAGCTTCCGATCAGGGTGATGATCATCGATTCTCCGACGATCATCCCTGCAATCCGCCAGCCCCGGTAGCCCAGGGTTTTAAAGATGGCGTATTCACCGATCCGTTCGCGGTAGGTCATGGACATCGTATTGGCGACGACTGCAATGATGATGATAATAACGACAAAGGAGACGAGCTCGATCGCCATGATGATCGTCTCGGACATGGAGATAAAGGAGAGCTGAAAAGCCTTTTCCGTCTCCGTCAATGTCTCTGCCAGTGAATTTTTAAAGGTTCGATCAATGGCAAGGGCGACTTCTGTGGCGCGGTCCGGCCGGGTCACCCCCACCATATACCATCCAGCCTGATCGGCGCGGGCGGAACCTCTCTTTTTCATCATTTCATTGAGATAGTCCCAGTGGAAAAAGAACTGGGTTTCGTCGATGGTCTCATTTCTTCCCCGATAAATTCCCCGCAGGACAAAATCCCAGTTGCCCGGGTAGATCGTTCCCCTGAGGGTGACCGTATCGCCGATCTTCCAGCCGAATCTCTTGGCCAGTTTTCTGCCTGCGACAAAACCCTTCCGGTCGCGGAGAAAAGCAGTTGTCTCTTCGGGGGAGAGGAGAAATTCCGGGTAAAGTTCAAGATAGCTCTTTGCATCCACGGCAAAATTGGCAAAGAAATTCTTTTCATCGATATAAACCCCTCCGAACCAGGTGCCCCAGGAGACGGTCTTCACCCCATCGACCTGCCGGATCTTATCCTTGTAGGAAAGGGGCAGGTGGAAGATCAGGGAGATGGAACTTCGGGTGACCAGACGTGAAGCGGAGGAAGCTTCCACCCCTCCGTACCAGGCATTGATGAAGGTCCGGAGAAGGCCAAAAGCAAGGATGGCAACGGTGATGCCGAGAATGGTTAGGAGAGTTCGGAGTTTGTGGCGAAAGGCATTTCTAATGAGGATCTTGAGAATGAACATCGTTCAAGAATCCCTTTTCCAGGCGTCTGATGACTCTCGCCTTTTCAGCGGCCCTTGGATCGTGGGTCACCATGATGATTGTTTTATGGGATTCACGATTGAGCCGGTCCATCAATTCGAGAATCTCTCTGGCGGCCACCTTGTCGAGATCGCCCGTGGGTTCGTCTGCAACGAGAATAACGGGATCGGTCACGATGGCACGGGCAATGGCGACCCTCTGCTGTTCGCCCCCGGAGAGTTGAGCAGGATAGTGGTCCATTCTCTCCTCCAGATTGACGATTCTAAGCGCCATCTCCACGTGCTCGTTTCGTTGCCTTCGGGAGAGACCGGTGAGGAGAAGAGGAAGTTCAACATTTTCAAAGGCCGTGAGCACCGGAATCAGATTGTAGAACTGAAAGATGAACCCCACATTGACCGCCCGCCACTCTGCCAGTTCATTCTCGGAGAGGGCTGTGATGTCAATGCCTCCCACCTGAATTGCTCCGCTGTCCACATGATCGAGGGCGGCAATGAGATTCAGAAGCGTGCTCTTCCCCGAACCGGAGGGCCCCATCAAGGCCAGAAACTCTCCCTCTGCAATGCTGAGGTTGATATCAACCAGTACGGGGATGGCCCGATTCCCTCTCCAATAGGACTTGCTCACATTGATGATTTCGACAATGGGTGCCATATCATTAAAAAATAAACATATCAGTTTAGCGGTTTGAAATTGGCTGACTGACTTTTGTGAGGCAAGATACGGATATCAGGTGACCAGGATATCAGGGTGCAGAATATCAGGTTACAAGGATATCAGGTAAAAAATAGCAGCCTTTTGGTTTGACCTGGTGTCCCGATATCCTGATGTTCCCCTCCTGATAACCTGATCATCTGATAACCTCAATTATTTCTCCGCCGCTTTTATCTTCAGCCCATTTCTTAACTTCTCAGGGGGATTGATGACAACCTGCTGCCCGACTTTGATTCCATCAAGAATCTCAACCATATCACTGATCTTTATTCCAAGTGTGACCGCTGTCTCCACGGCTATATTTTCTTTGACGAGAAACACACTTTCCTTTCCTTTTTTATTCACGATGGCGGATTGGCTAATAGCCACACGGGGTTTCTGTTCTTCAGGCTTTGCCGGCCTGGAGAGAAAGGCAACCTTTGCGCTCATCTCCGGAAGAACACGGGAATCTTTATCGACGAAGCGGATTTTTACCATGACCGTTGCTTTGGTGCGATCAGCCGTCGGGACAATCGTATGAATGGCGCCACGGAAGCGGTCTCCGGGCAGGGCGTCGAGCTGGATCTCACAGGGTTGGCCTCGTTTGATTTTATTGAGGTTCGATTCCGAGACATCGGCCTCCACCTGGAGGGAATTCATATCCGCAATCGTAATGACAGCCGACTTGGCATTTGCCGCCGCTCCAATGGGAGTAACGATATCCCCGATATCCGCATTCTTCGTGAGCACCACTCCATCAAATGGAACCCGGATCGAGGTGTATTCAAGTGAAATATCGGCTCCTTCCAGGCCAGCGAGATTGGCTTTTAAGGTTGCCTCTGCCCCATCAACAGCCGCAGCCGCCTTTTCGTAGCGGGCAAGGGCAGAGTCGTAGAGCGATGTGGCCACATATCCCTTTGCAAGAAGGGCTTTATTGCGCTCCAAGTTGAGGGTGGCTTCCCGAAGTTCTGCCCTGGCTAGCTCAATGTTGTGGCGGGCCGCATTCACATTGGCCTCTGCCTGTTTTTTTGCCGCCTCAACATCCTGACTTTCGAGGCGGGCAATGATCTGGTCTTTTTTTACGCGGTTCCCTTCTTCAACCCCAAGCCAGATCAGGCGGCCCGTCACTTTCGAAGCGAGGGCGGATTTGCGCTGGGGAACGACATAACCGCTTGCATTGAGGACAGTCAGGGCTTGTGAGGGGTAGACCTGAGTAACGGTTGCGATCTGGACCTGAATGGCAGGAGTGAAGGTGCCTTTGTAATAGAGGACTCCTGAGAGGATGATCACAAGGACCAGGAGAACCCAGAAGACGATCTTCTTCCGTCTACGGGGCCGTGAGATAGCCCTGGTTTTTTCGATCTTCAGCTTTGAAAGGTCTTCATCGGCCACGGCAAGAGAATCCTAACATATTCCCATAGTCAGGACAACGAATAAGAATCCCTTTTTTTGTGTTAGCTAAAGCTTAAAACTGGACAGTCCAAGTTTTAAAAGCGGACACCTCCTAATCTCCTCTCCCCAAGGGGAGAGGATGAAGGTGAGGGGGTTATTCCTAATCCACCCTCACCCCAACCCTCTCCCGCCAGCGGGAGAGGGAGGACATACTGATTTCAATCGTATGATGGTTTGGTCACAATCGAAGCACGTGCTATGGCCAATTTTAAACAGATTAGGTGTCAAGTTTTAATTCTTAAATGACAACCGTAATGCGTCACTGGAGCGGGGGGGAATCCCCTATTTTGAAGAATTAAAAAAGTGCTTGCGTTCCAATCTTCCTTGTGTTAAAGAGAGGGCATGGAAGAATGGATCAGATACCGTGGCAAGAATTATACCTTTAGAGAGATCAATGAAATTAGAGAAATTCTTATAGCCTATCGAGACCGAAGCCGGAGGTTCATTTCTCAAGAGATATGTCGGCGGTGGGGATGGAGACAACCGAACGGCGTTCTCAAGGATATGATCTGCCGGGGCCTTTTATTGCAGTTAGAGGTTCAAGGTTTCA
>JAGXTA010000075.1 GCA_018333535.1 Deltaproteobacteria bacterium
AGGTAGCTTATAAAACGATTCCAAGTTAGTCTTATTATCCAAAAATTTCCCTTGACAAAAAAATTCTATTATTTTAGTATCGACTGCCACATTGTGATTGTTGTCACATAAAGAAATTTTATTAATGCTCCTATAAAAGATATTCAAAAATATGACTCGAAAGGGGGGAAATAAGAGTTAAGAGTTAAGAGTTATAAATTAAAATTTAATCGAAAGGGGGAAATAACACATGCCTTTTAATATTTCAAAAAAGTATATTGATGCAGACCCGAGAAAACTTGCGGATTGGCAGATTGCCGAAATTGCAGAAGAAAATATGCCAACGGTTGATGAGTGGCAGGAGAAATTGGGGCTTAAAAAAGACGAGATCATCCCCATGGGGAAGTTATGCAAACTCGATTTCATGAAGATTATTGACCGGTTAAAAAATAAACCCGACGGGAAATACATTGAAGTGACTGCTATTACTCCAACTCCTCTCGGAGAAGGAAAATCAACGACCAGTCTTGGCCTGATCGAGGGACTTGGCAAAAGGGGAAAGAATGTTGGGAGTGTTCTTCGTCAGCCTTCCGGTGGTCCGACAATGAATGTTAAGGGAACAGCTGCAGGAGGTGGAAAGGCGCTCCTCATCCCGATGACCGAGTTTTCACTGGGCCTTACCGGCGACATCAACGATATTATGAATGCCCATAACCTGGCTATGGTCGCCCTCACTTCGAGGATGCAACATGAACGGAATTATGATGATGCGGAGCTCACCAAACGGGGGCTCAAGCGACTCGATGTGGATCCCACCAATATTGAGATGGGCTGGATCATGGATTTTTGCGCCCAGTCTCTGAGAAATATCGTCATCGGCATGGGTGGAAAACAGGACGGTTTCTTAATGCAGTCCAAGTTCGGCATTGCGGTAAGCTCCGAGTTGATGGCTATTCTCTCCATCATAAGAGACCTGAAAGACCTTCGTGAAAGAATTGGCAATATTACCGTAGCCTATGATAAGAAGGGGAATCCCGTGACCACCTCGGATCTTGATGTGGCCGGCGCCATGACTGCATGGATGCGAAATACGATCAATCCAACACTGATGACCTCTGTGGAATATCAACCGATTCTGGTCCATGCCGGCCCCTTTGCCAATATCGCCGTTGGGCAGTCCTCTATTATTGGCGACCGCATTGCCTTAAAGATGTTCGATTACAATGTTACTGAGAGCGGTTTTGCCGCAGATATCGGTTTCGAAAAATTCTGGAATGTGAAATGCAGGCTGAGCGGTCTAATTCCGCAGGTCTCCGTGCTTGTGTCTACGATCAGAGCATTAAAGATGCATGGCGGAGGACCCACCGTGGTTCCGGGAAGACCCCTTCCGGATGAATATACCAAAGAGAATCTCAGCCTGGTGGAAAAAGGGTGCGCTAATATGGTCCACCTCATCGGAGTGATCAAGAAATCAGGGATCAATCCGGTGGTATGCGTCAATGCCTTCCATACCGACACCAAAGACGAAATCGCCATTGTCCGGAAGGCAGCCGAGCAGGCAGGGGCCCGCGTTGCGACCTCCGAGCACTGGCTAAAAGGCGGGGATGGAGCTCTGGAACTTGCCGATGTCGTAATGGATGCCTGCAATGACAAAGCCAACTTCAAATTCCTTTATCCTCTTGAAACTCCGCTCCGGCAAAGGGTCGAATTGGTGGCTAAAGAGGTCTATGGGGCAGACGGTGTCTCCTGGTCCCCGGAGGCCGAAGCCAAGGCAAAACGGCTCGAAGCCAACCCTGAGATGAAGGATTATAATACCATGATGGTCAAATCCCATCTGAGTCTCTCTCATGATCCGACCAAAAAAGGAGTGCCAAAGGGATGGGTTCTTCCGATCCGGGATGTCCTGGTCTTTTCCGGAGCAAAGTTCCTCTGCCCGATGGCCGGAACGATCAGCCTGATGCCCGGAACAGCCTCTGATCCTGCATACAGAAGGGTCGATGTCGATGTCGAAACCGGCAAAGTAAAAGGTCTCTTCTAAAAAAAAAGAGGCACGGCATTGCCGTGCCTCTTTTTTTTAAAACACCCAAATGGTATTTTGCGCTACCGAGGAATAGAGGTTATAAATAAATTAGGAATGCCGAAGCATTCGATGACTTCTGACCCCGGTGGAAAGAAAATCTCAATCAACAAGGGGGAGAACTTCCTTCATACAGCTATGAAAGCTGAAATTCGCATCAATGCCTCCTTCGACGTAATTGCCACTTGCGGAAAGTGTGAGATCAAACCGCTGAGAGTGGAACCCTTTCCCCAAAAACATCCGAGAAATAAATCCATCCTGCGGGAAAAGCGATTTCCCCAGGGTCAGTGTGTTCGCTGGATGTCAATGCACCTTTTCAGAAACAACTAAAGCACTGCTAACTTTCAAGCTCTACAAAGGGGGACAAAAAAATGACGGCAAAATTGATTAATGGCAATGAGGTTGCACAGCAGATTCGGGAAGAATTGAAACAGGAAGTCACCCAGATTAAAGAAAAATACAATGTCACGCCAGGGTTGGTGACTATTCTGGTGGGTGAAAATCCAGCCTCCATCAGTTATGTCACAGCAAAACAAAAAACCTCCAAGGATTTGGGATTTTATTCCATTCAGGACAACCAGCCTCAGGACATCACGGAAGAGCAGTTGCTTAACCTGATCGACAAATATAATAAGGATCCCAAGATTCATGGAATATTGGTGCAGCTTCCACTCCCGAAGCACATCAACGAAACAAAAGTTCTTTATGCCATTGATCCGAAGAAAGATGTGGACGGTTTTCATCCTGTTAATGTCGGAAAACTGATGATTGGCGAGGCTGATTTCCTCCCCTGCACCCCGGCGGGCATTCAACAGCTTCTGATTCGCTCCGGCGCTAAAATCGATGGCGCAGAGGTCGTTGTCGTGGGGCGGTCGAATATCGTCGGGAAACCCATTACGAACATGCTCCTCCAGAAACAAAAGGGAGCCAATGCAACCGTCACCATCTGCCACACCGGCACAAAGGACATGGCCTTTCATACGAAAAGGGCTGATATCCTTATTGTGGCTGCCGGAAAACCGAAAGCGGTCACAGCCGATATGGTGAAAGAAGGGGTCGTTGTCATCGATGTGGGCGTCAACCGGATCGGAATGACTCCCGAAGGAAAGGCTAAACTCTGCGGCGATGTTGATTTCGACGGCGTCAAAGAGAAGGCAAGCGCCATCACTCCCGTCCCCGGCGGCGTGGGACCTATGACGATCACCATGCTGATGATGAACACGGTCAAGGCGGCCAAGATTGCCGCAGGAGTTAAGTAGTCAGATAGTCAAATAGCCGATTAGTCGTATAGTGAAAGGCTAATAGACTATGAGACTATTGGACTATAAGACTATAGGACTAACCATGAAGATCGCAGTCTCGGGTAAAGGAGGAACAGGCAAGACGACTCTTGCGGCCCTGATTCTCCGTTACCTCCTCCGAAAAAACTACAAACCCATTCTCGCGGTTGACGCTGACCCCAACTCCAACTTCGGCGATGCTCTCGGCGTGAAGGTTCAAAGTACAGTCGGAAAGGTTCTGGACGGTTTTTTAAAGGATAAAGAGAGCCTGGCGATGGGGGTGGTGAAAGAATCCCTGATTGACTACAAACTCTCGGAGATCCTCGCCGAAGAGAAGGGTTTTGATCTCTTGAGCATGGGGCAGGGAGAAGGGCCGGGGTGTTATTGCTACCCCAATACCATCATCCGCAATTACATCGAAAAACTTGCCTCCAACTATAAACATGTGGTCATCGACAATGAGGCAGGCATGGAGCACATCTCAAGAAGGACCAATGGGAGCCTCGATGTACTCTTTCTGGTCTCCGATCCATCCATGAAGGGAATCAGGACCTGCAAGAAACTCGAAGACCTGGTCGCCGAATTGGGTTTAAACATCAAAAAGACCTACCTGCTCATCAACCGTGTCTCAAATGAAACGCCGCCTCAAATCGCTGAGGAGATAAAGAGATTGAGTCTCAATCTTCTCGAGATCATCCCCGAAGACGGCAATATTATCGACCATGAACTGAGAGGGATCCCCATGCTAAGTTTGGAAGAGTCAAGTCCCTCTGTCATCAAAATAAATGAAGCCATGGCAAAGGTATTGTCATGAAAAAAGTGAGCCAAATTTCATTGACAACACTTTATAAAAAGTTTTACAAATAATTGTGAAATATTTCGTAAAAAGGAGGAGCGCATGATTCTAATTGGGGAAAATATTCAAATTCTGTCAAAAGTCGTTTCCAATGCCCTGAAGGAAAAGGACGAGAAACCACTGCAGGAACTTGCAATCAGACAGGCTAAAGCCGGCGCAGATTATATTGATCTTAATGTCGGACCCGCGAGAAAAGACCCTGATGTCATGAAGTGGCTGGCAGGGGTCATTCAGGAGGCGGTCAATAAACCCCTTTCGCTGGATACGACCAATCCGATTGCCATGGAGGCCGGTCTCTCCGTGTGCAAAATTCCCCCATTGATCAATTCCGCATCCGGCAAGCAGGAGAGCAAAGACAAGATGCTTCCCCTGGCGGTTAAGTATAATTGCGATGTGGTCCTCTCAGTGCTGATCGATGCTGGAATACCAACCGATTCCTCATCGAGAGCAGAAGCCATCATGGAAACGGTCGCTTATGCCAATGAGATTGGAATCCCCAATGAAAGGATCTGGGTCGACCCCATCATGATGCCCATCTCGGTTGATCAACCGCAGGTCGTGGAGCTTTTTGAGTTTATGAAGATCCTCCAGGATATCTGCCCGGGAGCCAAATCGACCCTGGGACTGTCCAACCTCTCCAATGGGGCTCCGGAGCACCTAAGAGGAATATTGAACCGTATCTGCCTGGTGATGCTCGATCGATATAAATGCTTTTCAGCCATTGTGGATAGCTTTGATGAGGAGCTGGTAAAGCTTGCCAAGGGGCAATTGCCGGACATCCAGAATTTGATCTACAAAGCCATGGATGAAGAAGTGGACGTCTCCGGACTTCCAAAAAAAGAGTCCGATATTGTCAAGACGGTCAATGTCCTCATGGGAAAGAGTCTTTACTCCCATTCGTGGTTGGAAACTTAGTGACACGAATATCACGAATAAAAACGAATGAAACGAATATTCGTGTGATTCGTTCTCATTCGTGCCATTCGATAATTAAAAGGAGGCAAGTATGCAACTCAACGACTTTTTTGAACCTTATAAGGGAGACGTAAAAGAGGTAGTGATCGGCCCTGAAGGAAAAACGGTGAAAATAGGGGGGGAGAAGACCCTTCCCTTCCATGCCTTTGAAGGTCAGGTGGGAACGCCTGTCAGGTTTGCTCTTGAGGTTTTCGATGCCCCTCCCGAAGGCTGGCCCGAACACCTCCGCTCCTCTTATGCGGATGTCCTCGCCGATCCGGTCGCTTGGGCAAATAAATGTGTTAAACAGTTTGGCGCAGATTTCATCTGTCTTAACCTGGCGAGTTTGGATGGTGAAAATCCCGATGTGAAAAGGATCGCTGAAAATGTGAAAAAAATTGCCGAACAGATCACTGTTCCCCTCGTTGTCATGGGCATTGGAGATAAAGACAAGGATGCCAAGGCGCTGGTAGAGATCGCGAAGGTCTGCGGCGGAAAGAACCTCCTTCTGGGACCTCTCGTAAAGGAAAACTACGAAGAAATTGCCAAAGCTGCACTCGAAGGAGGGCACGGCATCATCCCCCAGAGCCCCCTCGACATTAACCTCTGTAAAGAACTCAATGTTAAGCTGACCAAATTCTTCCCCAAGGAGAAGATGGTCATCGATCCCTTATCCGCTGCCATCGGTTATGGCATTGACTACTCTTTTTCGATTATGGAACGAGTCAAGCAGGTGGCAGTCATCCATAACGATGAGATGATGAAGGCCCCTATGGTTGCCAATATCGGAAAGGACTGCTGGAAGACGAAGGAGGCCAAGGAGGACAAAACCCAGGGCATCCTATGGGAAGCCATCACAGCCTTCACCCTCGTTTTGTCGGGTGCAAACATGGTGATCATGCGCCATCCGGAGAGTTTGAAACTTGTTAAAAAATTAATCTCTTGAAAGGAGTCTGTTATGAGTAAAGGAAAAGCAAAGAGTGAGGAGATCAATGAGACGATTCGGTCGGAAGACAACTGGGAGCCCGTTGGCCCAACTCCGATGCCGGAAATGTCCGATTTGCGGCGGTGGGATTTGAGGCTGTTGAAGACATACAAACCGTTCTATTCACCTTTTTGTGACCTCTGCTGTTTCTGTACCTACGGGAAATGCGATTTGACAGGGGACAATAAAGGGGCCTGCGGGATCAATATTTCCGGTCAGCAGGGAAGATGGGCATTGATGTTCGCTCTGATGGGATGTTCTGCCCATGGCGCCCATGGCCGCCATCTGATTGATTACCTCATCGACAAGTATGGTGAAGATTACAAGATTGATCTGGGCGGCCAGGTAGCAGTGGAAGCCCCCCATATGAGAACGGTTATGGGTCTAAAACCGGAGACCCTGGGGGACCTCAGAAAAGGCATTGAATATGTGGAAAGAGGAATTATCCATGGCGTCTCAGCCACGCATATGGGCCAGGAAGGAAGCAACATCGATTTCGAATCGAAATCACTCCATATCGGTATGCTCGACCATGTGGCCATGGAGGTTGCCGACATTGCCCAAACCATCGGTTTCAAATTTCCCACTTCTGTCGCCGAGACACCCCTCGCTGGTCTGGGCTGGGGATCGGTCGATAAGTCAAAACCGGTTGTTACCTGCGTTGGGCATAATGCGGCTGTGGCCACCGTCATGATTGACCATTTTATGAAGATGGGAACCTATGATCAGGTTGAGGTTACAGGGATATGCTGTACGGCCATCGATAATACCCGGTATTCGGACAAAACAAAGATCATTGGGCCGCTTTCAAAGCAGTTGTTCTTTTTAAGAACAGGAATCGCGGATTTAATCATTACGGATGAACAGTGTGTCCGATGCGATATCCCCGACCTGGCCAGGGCCACAGGAAGCGCTCTCATTGCCACCTCGGATAAGATCAGTTACGGCCTCGATGATGTAACCCACAAGGAGATCGATGAGATCGTCCGGTTAATCACCCAGGAAGGGAAACAGGTGCTCATCCGCGATGTGGATAAGGCAGGAGAAGTGGCTGCAAAAGTCCTTCCCATTGTAGCCAAGGGCAGAAAAAAAGAGATCACAACCAAAGAGAAGGCCCAGGAACTGGCTAAAGAGTGTAAAGCGTGTGGACTGTGCGACAGGGTATGCCCCAACCTTCTTAATATCTCAGCGGCCACCTCCGATGTGAGAGACGGGAAATTTGAGAAGATGGCCGATCTCTTTGCCAAATGCATTGGCTGCGGAAAATGCGAGCAGGAGTGCCCAAAAAGCATCCCCATCATTACGACCATGCAGGCCGCTGCATCATGGGATACCTTTAATATCCGAGTGGGGAGAGGGCCTATTCATGATGTGGAAATCAGAAAAGTGGGAATGCCCATCGTCCTCGGAACGATCCCCGGCATCATCGCCATCGTCGGCTGCTCCAATTATCCCGAAGAGATCGAAGAGATCGCTGAGATTGCTGAAGAGTTTGCAAAACGAAAATATATCGTTGTCCTGTCTGGCTGCGCCGCCATGGCCGCTGGAATGAAAAAGGATGCTGAAGGAAAGACGATCTATGAGAAATTTAAACCCGACTTCGATGCGGGCGGGGTCCTGAACGTTGGAAGCTGTGTGGCCAACTCTCATATTACCGGCGCCGCGATGAAGGTCGCCAATATCTTTGCCAAACTTCCTCTCCGGGCGAACTACGAAGTCATTGCAGATTATATCCTGAACCGGGTCGGAGCGGTTGGCCTCGCCTGGGGGGCCTATTCACAGAAAGCCTTCTCCATCGGGACGGGATGCAATCGAATGGGCATTCCCGTGGTCCTCGGCCCTCACTCCGCAAAATATCGAAGGCTCTACCTCTCACGGAAAGAGGAAGACGACTGGACCGTGATGGACGGAAGGAAGAAGGAGCTGATCAATACGGAAGAGCCTTCTCCTGAGCATCTCTCCATTGTTGTGGAGAGCAAAGAGCGGGCTATCATCACGATGGCAAAGCTCTGTATCCGGAAGAACGATACCGCACAGGGAAGGCAGCTCAAATTGAATCACTACATCTCCCTTTACAAGCAGCATATGGGGACGCTGCCGGATGACCTCCAGAATTTTGTAAGAAATGATAAGGATATCCCTATCGTTTACAAGAAGGAAGTGGCCGAGTACCTTAAGAGTGTCGGGTGGAAGCCGAAGCCCCTGTTGACCCTGCCTACCCTGATCGGCACTTACGAAAGCAATATCCCGATTGATGCGGTGGTCAGATGAAGGTACTCATCCTTTACCAGGGAGATTACGGGAAGAGGTTTTGGGAGAATATCGGTCAACATGCCCCTAAAGAGTGGGAGGTCAAGGGATATCACTATACGAAAAAGGTTCCCACTTTTGTTGAGGAACTTTCCGATTACCTCCCCCAGAGTCTCCCGGCCTGTGATCTGCTCCTCTCCGTTCAGGAGCAGCCCGTCGTCGCCGAGATGATCCCTCTTTTTATCAAGGAGATCGGCGCCCGGGCCGTGATCGCTCCAATCGATAACAAGGCCCACCTGACCTCGGGGCTGGCCAGACAGATTAAAAAGAAACTTGAAAAAGAAGGGGTTGAATTTCTTCATCCGATGACCTTCTGCACCCTGACGGAAAAAATGACCCAGAACGATCTGATCCTCGAATTTCTCAAGTATTTTGGCAGGCCTCAGGTGGAGATCAATCTTGAGAATGAGAAAGTGAAAGAAGTCAGGGTGATCCGGGATGCCCCTTGCGGAAATACCAAATATGTGGCGGAGCATCTGATCGGGACACACATGAAGGATGCTGTGGAAAGCTCGGGCATCCTGCATCATAACCATCCCTGCATGGCCACCATGGGGATGGATGCGGAAATTGGTGATACCCTGATGCATCATGCGGGGTTACAGATCAAACTGGCCGTGGATGAGGCGATAAAAGGAAAAAAGCAATAGAAAATCCTGTAGGGAACGGTTTGAAACCATTCCCTACTTAGAAATGGAGGAGAAAAATGAGCTTACCATTACATTATGTCAATGTCTTAACGGGATTGAAGGGATGCCGTGTCATCGAGGATCCTCAGGCGCTTGGAAAGATCATCAAGAAATCGGAAAGGCCCCTGCTCGTCTTTGGGCCGCGATGTCCTGATATCTTCCTAAATGGAAGATATGCCATTGAATACGGAGTGGACATCGTCAAGGCTATTGGCGCAGCCACCTGCGCGACAGCCTGTACGAAGAAAAAACTGATGGAATACGGCATCCTTCCGGATTCGACCTATGATATTATTGAAATTATCAATCATCTGAAAGACCCTGATTGGAAGGGCGTGAAGAAACAGGGAAACCATGATCTGGTCATGTTTTTAGGCGTCAGAACAGACCTTGGGAATCAGGGGCTTTCCACGCTGAAACATTATGCCCCCCATCTGAAAACCGTCACGCTTTGTCCCTATGTCTATCCCCATGCCACCTTTTCTCTGGCCAATCTGAAGGCGGATAAATGGAAGGAATATCTGGAGGGTCTGATCCAGAGTTTAAAATCCTAAATACAATAAACATTAAAGTCTCTCATTAGAAAGGAGGAGGAACATGTTTTCAGTCGATGTAGGGCCTCAGTATGAAGGCGAAACCGTACGGAAGGAAGATTTCCAGATTGAGTTCGGAGGGCCGAAGCATAAGTTCAAGGCGGAGCTGGTGAGCGTCAAACCGGCCGCTGAAGTGGAGGATGAAAAGGTCGAGATCATCGGAAAGGACATCAAGGACTTTGAAGAGGGAGCCTCCATCCCCATCTTTATCAAGATTGCCGTAGCCGGCGAGCAGCTCGAGAAAGACATGGAGCCTGTCTTTGAGCGCAGGGTTCATATGTACATCAACTATATTGAGGGGTTCTGGCACATGGCCCAGAGGGATGAGATCTGGATGAGGCTCCATAAGGACAGTTTTAAAAAGGGCCTCAACTCCCTCGACGAGATCGGAAGAGTTCTCGTCATGCTTTATAAGAATGAGCTTTCCATCATCGAGAAAATCCAGATCACCTTCATCACGGATCCTGCTCAGGTGGAGAAAGAGGTTCTCGAAGCTCGAAAAACCTATAAAGAAAGAGATGACCGGCTCAAGGGGATCACCGAAGAAGAGGTCGATGAGTTTTACGGTTGCTCTCTCTGTCAATCCTTTGCACCCACCCACGTCTGTGTCGTCACTCCGGAGAGAGTCTCCCTTTGCGGAGCGATCAACTGGTTCGATGGAAGGGCTGCTTATAAAATGGACCCCGAAGGCCCCCAGTTTGCCGTCAAGAAAGGTGAACTTCTGGACCCGGAGAAGTTTATCTATTCCGGTGTCAATGAGATCGTTGCAGAAAAATCCCTTGGTGCAAACAGCGTTTTCTGCCTCCACAGCGCCCTGGAGACCCCCCACACCTCTTGCGGATGTTTTCAGGCCATCTGCTTCTACATTCCGGAGGTTGATGCCTTTGGTATTGTCCACCGAGATTTTCTCGGTGAAGCGGTTAACGGCCAGAAATTCTCGGGCATCGCAGGAGAGGCATCCGGCGGCAGACAGAATGAGGGAATGCTCGGCATGGCCATCTCCTACATGAGGTCGAAAAAATTCCTCAAGACCGACGGAGGGTTAAAGAGAATCGTGTGGCTGCCCAAGTCCATCAAAGACCAGGTTAAAGACGTCCTCGACGAGGCGGGCATGTATGACAAGATTCCTACGGAAGAAGATGTGAAGAATGTGGATGAACTGACCGAGTATCTGAATCGAGTCGGACATCCCTGGGTCACAGGATAATGACCAATTTTCAATGATCAATTGGCAATGGTCAAAGATTGGTTTGTAAGAGCCGGTTCTTATATTGATCAATGGTCATTGTATATTGACCATTGATAATTGAGTATTTGATAGGAGGATCTCATGGCACTGAAAGCATCGGATATACAAAAAAAACTTCCGGATGGGGGCAAAAAGAATTGTAAGGAGTGCGGGTTCCCCACCTGTTTTGCCTTTGCAATGAAACTGGCATCGGGTGCGGTGACTGTGGATAAGTGCCCCTATCTGCCAGGCGAAATTAAAACAGAACTCGAAGAGGCATTGGCTCCCCCGATCAGGCTGGTGACCATCGGCACAGGGGAAAATGCTCTGAGCATTGGCGAAGAAGAGGTCATCTACCGGCATGAAAAAACCTTTTACAGGCCCTCGGGGATCGCCATCCTCATCACCGACAAGGAAGATGAAGCAACGGTCTCCGCTAAGATCAACAAGCTGAAGGCGCTTCAGTTTGACCGGGTGGGCCAGAAGCTTCGGGCCAATCTCTATGCCTTGAAGTATGAGGGCAATGCCGAAAAGTATCTTGGGCTGGTCAAGAGAGTGGCCGCAGAAGGGTTTCCTGTTGTCTTGATCTGCGAGGATCTGGACACACTTTTTAAAGCCAGGGACCTGATCGCAGACAAAAACCCTCTTCTCTATCCCATCACCAAAGAGAATCTGGATGCGGCCCTGCCAAAATTAAAGGCTAAACCCGCACCCATCGGAGTCAAGACCAACGGGGTTGAAGAGATCATTCCAATCACCAAACGACTCAAGGAAGAGGGCATTCTGGACATCGTCCTCGATCCTTTCCCTAAATCGCTCAAGGAGATGATCAGGGATTACACCCTCATCCGGAGGGCGGCTCTTAAGAAGACCTTCCGGCCTCTGGGTTATCCCATCCTTTCTCTGCCCTATATGCTCGCAGAAAATAAAATGGAGGAAACCCTGCTGGCATCGGCAGGAGTGATCAAATATGCCGGCATCGTCATTTTGTCCGATTTTGAGAAAGAGATGCTCTATCCTCTTCTTGTCTTAAGGCAGAACATCTTCACCGATCCGAGAGTCCCCCTTGCGGTGGAGCAGAAGATTTACGAAATCGGAGCGGTTACGGATGAATCCCCGGTGCTTCTGACGACCAATTTTGCGCTGACCTACTTTGCAGTGGCCAGTGAGATCGAAAACAGCAAAATCCCTGCCTATCTCTGCGTTAAAGATACGGAAGGGTTATGTGTGCTTGCGGCCTGGTCAACGGGGAAATTCAGCGGAGACACGGCCGGGCCATTTCTCAAGAAAATAGGGGTTGGAGATAAAGTCAAGAATAAGAGGGTCATCATCCCTGGATTCGCCGCAAGGATCAAGGGAGAACTTGAAGAGGAATTACAGGGCTGGGATGTGATTGTGGGCCCCCGTGAGGCAAGCGATCTCCCCGCCTTTCTTCCCCAGATGATTGAGAAATGGAAGAGTCAAATCAAATAGAGGAGATCCTCGGAAGGTTCCATCCGGAGAGAGAAAATTTACTCCCCGTGCTTCAAGAGATTCAGGAGAAAGTGGGCTACCTCTCACGAGAGGTCATGGAGAGTGTAGCTCATTTTTTCCATCTTCCTCCTTCTGAAGTTTTTAGTATTGTCACCTTCTATAATCAGTTCAGAAGAAAGCCCCCTGGCCGCCATCCCGTCCATGTCTGTCTGGGGACGGCCTGCTACCTCCTGGGGGGGAGCTTAATCCTCGATGCCTTCTCAAGAGAACTCCAGATCAAAAAAGGGGATACTACAGAGGACGGAAATTTCGGCCTCGAGTCCACAGCCTGTTTCGGTTGCTGTAATGTCGCCCCTGTGGTCAAGATTAACAGCCAGATCTACCCCAAAATGACTCCCGGAACGGTGGAGGAGGTCCTCATCAACCTTCGCGACAAGGATAAAAAGGGTTAAGCGTCAATCGGTTATAGGTGACGAAGCCCGTTTCGGTTACTGGTTACGGTTACGTGAAAAGAATGAAGAGACGATAAACGTAACCTTTTATCAACGATACGGGCCTCTTTACCGTTACCATTTAACGAAACTTTTTTTAGCAATATGACCTACTTACAGATCAAGCAGGAAGCCGGACAATATTATCGTGAGAAGTTGAACAATGGGACGCCCAAGATCTTTATCGGAAGCGCCACCTGCGGGATATCAGTCGGCGCCCTTGAGGTAGCCGAGGCCTTTGAAAAAGAGTTGATCAAACATGGCCTCCTCGGAGAGATTATCAACGTCGGATGTCTCGGAATCTGCTTTGCTGAGCCTCTTGTCTATATCATGAAGGAAGGCAACCCTACGATCTGCTATAAAAATCTGAAACCGGAAGATGCCTCCAGAATCGTTTACAGCTACCTGATGGAGGATGATCCCTGTTTTGATCTGGCCATCGGGACCCTGGAGATGAAGGAAGGGAATATCCCTTATATCCCCGAGCTTGAAAAATTTGAAAAGGAGGAGAGGATCATCCTTCGATATGCGGGACATATCGATCCTGAAGAGATCAGGGATTATATTGCTCTGGGGGGCTATGAAGCGCTGGACAAAGGTCTGGCAATGGCAAGGGAAGAGATCATCCATGCAGTGAAGAGATCGGGATTGAGAGGTCTGGGAGGCGCAGGCTTCCCGGCAGGGAAGAAATGGGAGGCATGTTTCAAGGCTGAAGAACATCCAAAATATGTTATCTGCAATGGGGATGAAGGTGATCCCGGAGCCTTCATGGACCGGGTCGTTCTTGAGAGCTCTCCTCATCAGGTGATCGAAGGAATGGCCATTGCCGGTTATGCCCTCGATGCCCATCAGGGTTATATCTATATCCGCTCCGAATACCCCCTTGCCATTGAAAAGGTGAATCATGCGATCGCCCAGGCAAAAGAATATAATCTGTTGGGAAAAGACATCCTTGAGAGGGGGTTTGATTTTGACATCAAAGTTTTCCCGGGGGCCGGAGCCTTCGTATGCGGGGAATCCACTGCCCTGATGTACTCGATCGAAGGCAGAAGGCCCATGCCAAGGGTCAGGCCGCCCCATTCCGTTAAGAAAGGCCTCTTCCGAAAGCCCACCCTCTTAAATAATGTGAAGACCTTCTCCTGTATTCCCCCCATCCTTTTGAAGGGATCGGAGTGGTTTTCAACAATTGGGACCCTCCATTCGAAAGGGACGACCGTCTTCGCCCTCGCAGGAAAGATCAAGGAATCTGGCCTGGCTGAGGTGCGGATGGGAACAACTTTGAGTGAAGTGATCTATAAGATAGGAGGGGGAATCAAGGAAGATAAAAAGTTAAAGGCCGTTCAGGTAGGAGGCCCATCGGGCGGATGCATCCCTGCCCAATTCATCGATACCCCCGTTGACTTTGATTCGTTGAAATTCTTAGGTTCGATGATGGGCTCCGGCGGCCTGATCGCCATGGACGAAGCCACCTGCATGGTCGACATGGCGAAATACTTTATCGCCTTCACCCAGAACGAAAGCTGCGGGAAATGCTCCTTCTGCCGGATCGGAACCAAACACCTCCTTATTTTATTAGAGGAGATCACAAAGGGAGAAGGAACGCTGGATCACCTCCAGCTTCTCAGAGAACTTTCAGAGGAGATCGTTGAAGGCTCTCTGTGTGGCCTTGGCCAAACCGCTCCAAATCCCATCCGTACCACCCTGAGGTATTTCGAGAGCGAGTACTTGGCCCATGTCGTTGAAAAGAGATGCCCGGCTCTGGTCTGCCGCGATCTCATCTCCTATTTGATCGTTTACGACAAATGTCAAAGAAGTTGTGAACACTGCGTGCTCAAGTGTCCGTCAGAGGCCATCCATCCGGATGAAAAGAACATCAAGGTCATCGATCAGACGAAATGTGTGAAGTGCGGCATCTGCCTGGAGGTCTGCCCGAAGGAATACAGAGCGGTCATCAAGGTCTCGCCGAAAATAGTCGCATCGTCAGATAGTCGCATCGTCGCGTAGTCCTATAAAAACGATACGACTACAAGACGATTAGACTATGAGACTATCTGACTAAGGAAAAACCATGCCCTCCCTGATCATCGATGGTAAAGAAATCAAAGCCGATCCGGGTGAGAAGATCCTATGGGTGGCGCTTCGTTCGGGGATCTACATTCCCCACCTCTGCGCCACTGAGGGGGCTGAACTTCCCTTCGGGGGATGCCGTTTATGTCTCGTAGAGGTGGAAATCGGAGGCCGCAGAGAGATGATCCCTGCCTGCGCGGAACCGGTCCGTGAACAGATGAGAGTCTATACCCAAACGGAAAAAATAGCGAAGATGAGACGAACCGCTTTCGAACTCATCATGAGCGACCATCACATCGACTGCAAAAATTGTGCGAAGCGAAAAACCTGCGAACTGATCAGAATTTCTTCCTCTCTGAAATGGAGCCTCCGGCCCAAAAAATTGAGGTCCCTTGTTCGTGACCTCCCCATCGATGATTCCCATCCCCTCTTTTCCTTTGATCCCAAAAAGTGTGTGAAATGTGCAAAATGCATCCGGGTATGTCAAAGGCTTGAAAATTCTTTTCTCGATTTTGCCTATAGAGGATTTGAAATGGTCCTCACAACCTTCGACCACCGCCCCCTCTCCTCCCTCAGATGCGAATCCTGCCTGGAATGCGTGAAGGTCTGCCCCACGGGCGCTCTATTTCCCAAAGAGTCAGGAGGGACAGCGGATGGATAAGGAATTCTTAACCCTGAAGGAGATCGAAGGGGTGGTAGTTCATGATCTCTATCTCAAAAAAGAGGTGGCCAGGAGATCGGAGGCTTTTGAATATCTTGACGATGTGGAAAAGATGGCCGATTATATTGGCGGAGAGCGAGTCGCATCCCCTTCCATCCGTTGTGACTGGATGGTGAAAAAGATGTTCTACCCGGGAGTGGAGGCTTATTTTCTCTATAACCGTAAAGACGAAGAGTTCCCTCCCTCCATGCAGGTCCTCTTTTCCGGAGAGAAGGTGCGGGAGTTACAAGGGGATGATCTATCCGTTCTGGCGATCGCCACCATTAATCATATGATTCATTATATTCGCGGCTCGCAACCCGGAAAAAGATTGCCTGAGATTTGTAATTTTGTGTAGAAATTTGAGAAATCCTTATCAAACGGAGCATTAAAGGAAACCATGGTCACCAGGAAAGGGAAACGCTTATGAAATCAGGAAGCCGTCTTGAAAGAACTCTTGAAGCCGGGCATTTTGCATTCACAGGGGAGCTCGGCCCCCCTCAGGGAGCCAATGTTGAACACGTCAGAAAAAAGGCAAGTTACCTAAAAGGGATCGTTGATGCGGTCAATATCACGGACAACCAGACCGCGGTGGTCCGCATGTCGAGTTGGGGAGCCGGTTTAATCGCCATTCAGGAGGGCCTGGAGCCCAACTATCAGATGGTCTGCCGGGATCGTAACCGCATTGCCATCCAGAGCGATATCCTCGGAGCCTATGCCCATGGCATCCGGAACATGCTCTGCCTTTCCGGCGATCACCAACAGTTCGGAAACCACCCTCTGACCAAGGGCGTTTTCGATATCGATTCCATTCAGCTCATCGGGCTCGTCAAAAAGATGCGGGATGATAAAAAATTTCTCAATGGCGATGAGATTGACGGCCCCCCTCAGATGTTTATCGGGGCGGCTGAAAATCCATTCGCCGAGCCTTTTGACTGGCGGGTCTATCGCCTGGCCAAAAAGATTGAGGCCGGAGCGGATTTTATTCAGACCCAGTGCATTTATGATATGAAGATGTTCCGTGAATGGATCAAACAGGCCAATGATATGGGCCTGACGGAAAAAGTTCATATTCTGGCGGGGATCACCCCTCTTAAATCAGGAGGTATGGCCCGCTATATGGCGAAGAACGTTTCCGGCATCATCATCCCGGACCATGTCATCGACCGGATTGTGCAGGCAAAAAAACCCGCTGAAGAAGGGATCCAGTTCTGCGTGGAACAGATCGAAGAGCTGAAGGAGATGAAAGGGGTTCATGGGGTTCATCTCATGGCCATCGAATGGGAGCACAAGGTGCCGGAGATTGCAGAGCGTGCAAAACTGTTACCCAGGCCCCTGGTCTAATGGGTAGTTTAGTTGGGGGACTCCGAACTACGAACTCCGAACTCAGTTGCTGATTCTAAATTGCAATTCAAGGAGAAGGTCATGGTTGATTTTGTTCAAGGCCCGTTGATAACAATTGCCTTTATCATATTTATCCTGGGGATCCTCTTCCAGTTGATCCAGTTTTTCAGGCTCACCCGAAAGAAGGAGTGGGGTCGTCTTCCCATTGCCTATGAGATGAAACCCGAAAAGAAAACCCCAGAGAAAATCCTTGCCTCATGCTTAGCCTCCCTGAATGGAACCCTCTGGAAAACCGATCCTGTCCTGACTGTTGCAACCTCCGTCTTCCATGTCCTTCTGATCCTGACGCCCCTCTTCCTGCTCGGACACAATATCCTTCTCGATCAATCCTGCGGATGGAGCCTGTTCAGTTTCCCTGAACCCCTGTCCGACGGATTGACCCTGATCGTTCTTCTCTGCGGAGTCTATTTTCTCGGACGGCGCATCCTTTTGGCTAAGGTCAGGGCAATTACAACGATTTATGACTATGTCGTTTGGCTCATCGCTGTCGCCCCCTTTCTGACGGGGTTTTTCGCTTATCATCAGTGGTTCCATTATGAGACGGTGATGCTGGTGCATATCCTCTCAGGAGAAATCATGCTCATCACGATTCCCTTCACCAAACTTGGGCACATGCTCTTTTTCTTTCTTTACCGTTTCTTCATCGGAGGGGAATATAGTTTTCTGCGGGGATCGAGAACCTGGTAAACCCGGTTAGACATTTCAGCCCCGCCATAGCGGGACTCGAAGCCCGGCGGAATATGATCTCTTACAGTGTAAAGCACAAGGAGACGCCATATGAATCAAACCATTCCAAATCAGGAAACGAAAAAGGTAGATACGAAAAAGATTAAATCATTGCTCAACCGCAGGAAGGGAAAAATGAAACGGTTCCTCTCCTATTGCGCCCACTGCAGTCTCTGTGCCGAAAGCTGTTTTCTCTATATGAAATATAAGAAAGATCCGAAATATATGCCCTCTTACAAGGTGATCAACTCTCTCGGGAAACTCTACAAGAAGAGAGGCAACGTGGATTGGAAGTTTTTAAACGAAATCAAGGGGATCGTATGGAAAAACTGCGTGCTCTGCGGCCGCTGTTACTGTCCGATCGGCATCCATGTCCCGAGCATGATCGCCTTTGCCCGAACCATCGTAAGGTCACAGGAGGTCTACCCCCAGCTTGACGAAGCTTCTCCGGAGAGCTGGCTGTAAAAAAGAATTGGTTTTCCCGAAGGAGAGAAACGATATGAAAAGGTTAGGTTTCTGTGCGTTTTTTATCGCATTTTCTTTTGTCCTTTTGGCAAATTCCCTCCTGGCCCAATCGGACGTAATGATCCTCGATTCAATGAAGGGTTTGCCTGGGAAAAAGCGGCCTCCTGTCCCTTTCCCGCATAACCTCCATGTCGAGAAAGGAGGGTCCTGTAAAGACTGCCACCATCTTTACGAAAAAGGGGAAAATGTCCTGGATGAAAGCAGCCTGACCGAAGGAAACAAAGAGATTTTCTGTTCTTCCTGCCATGGTTCAAAGGCCAGGCTCAACCTTGAACAGGCCTATCACGGGCAATGCATGGGTTGCCACAAGAAACCTCTGAAAGAACAGAAAAAGGCTCCCCCCCGATATTGCGGGGGATGCCATATCCGGAAGTGATAGAGTACAGAGTCTTGAAAAACCTTTAAATGTTCTACATACTGGAGGAGAAAAATGATCGTCGCTGAAAGAAAACCTTTGGATGAAATCAAGGAGATGGTCAAAAGCTACAAAAAGCTCTTAACCGTGGGCTGCGGAGGATGCACTTCCATCTGCTATACGGGCGGACAGAGGGAAGTCGGGTTACTCAATGAAGACCTGAAAAATAGTTTAGAGAAGGAGGGGATGGCCACCCAGCCGGATAGCTTTACGATAGAGCGGCAGTGCAACGCCGATTTTTATCCCGAATTGGATGAAATCGCAAGAAACTACGACGCCCTTCTTTCCATGGCTTGCGGCGCCGGCGTCCAATTCCTGGCCGACCGATACCCTGAAAAGCCCGTTTTCCCCGCTCTAAACACCATCTTTGTCGGAATCGACAAGGATGTCGGCTGGTTTGAGGAAAATTGCCGGACCTGCAGAGAATGCTTCATCGGTGAAACCGGAGGGATCTGCCCGGTCACCCGATGCGCAAAAAGCCTTTTCAACGGCCCCTGCGGTGGAACCTCCCGGGAAGGAAAGTGTGAGGTGAGCAAAGACACCCCCTGCGCCTGGTATGAAATTTTCAAACGACTGAAGGATCAGGGCCGGCTGGAGAACATCCTGAAGGTCAAGCCTGCAAGGGAGTGGAAAAACCAGACCCGTGGGACAATGATTCACGAAGCTTATCAAAAGAGATATGCCAAATGAGATGGGATAACTTACCCCCGGAGAAGATAACCCATTGACTTTTTTCCTCTAAATTATATAATGTGGCCACTTTTCCCTTGGCGTGACATAGACCTCCATCGGAAAGATTCGTTCTGTTGGAACCGCTCATCCATCCGGAACGCAGGACGTTTACAGCTTGAGTTGACTCGAGAGGAGAAAACCCATGTCATTTAAGGATCAACTCCATTCAGGGAAGTTTGCCGTAACGGCTGAACTTCAACCCCCAAAAGGGACCGATCTCTCCGAACTCTATGAATATGCGGAAGGCTGGCGGAACCGGGTAGATGCGGTCATGATTCCAGACCTCCAGAACGGGATCATGAGGCTGGGCTCACTCTCGGCATGCGCCCTCCTGAAGGAAAAAGGAATGGAAGTCATCTACGATCTCTCCTGTGCCAATCGAAACCGCTTGGCCCTTCAATCGGAACTTCTCAATGCGGCTGCCCTTGGCTTGAAGAATCTCCTCCTCCTTCAGGGCGATCCTCCCTCCATGGGGGATCATTTTGACGCTCAACCTGTTTTTGATCTCGATGTGATGGGCTTGCTTGGCGCTGCCAAACGTCTCCAGGAAGGCTATGATCTCGTCGGGAATGACCTCAATGGAAAACCCGTGTTCTTTGTCGGAACCCAGATCAATGCGGCCGCCCAGGGCCATCGCCTCGACCTCGAGCTCATGACCATGGAGAAAAAGATCCGCGAGGGGGCCAATTTTTTCCTCGCTGGTTCCATCTACGATCCGGGCTTGCTTGAAAATTTCATGAAGAAAGCGGCCCACTTCAAAGTCCCTGTCATTGTGGGCATCACCCTGCTCAAATCGGTCGGAATGGCCCGCTATATCAGTAAACATGTGGAGGGGGCCTCCATCCCGGATGCCATCATCGATCGCTTGCTCAAGGCCCCTGATAAGCAGAAAGTAAGCATTGAAATCGCCGGAGATCTCATCAGAGACGTTAAACCCCTCTGCCAGGGCATTCAGATCGTTCCTCTCGGATGGGAACCTCTCGTTCCTATCCTTCTCGACCAGGTCGGGCTATGAAACGCTAAGCGCTTAGCGCTCTGCGCATAGCGTAAATAAAAAAACCTAATTCATCCCATGGTACTTAAAGGGAAGGAAGTTGGTAAGAGCGCAAATATAAAAGAGATGATGGCGAAGAAACTATCTCCACCGACAAAAAGAAAAAGGACGGCCCATCCACTCGTCCTTGTCGACCGGAAAGAAGAGGCCGGGATGTTTCAGGCCATTGCCGAGCTTGGCAACGACGGGATCCTCGTCTTCGATAAAAATCACCGGATCGAATATGCCAATCGAGTGGCCTCGGAGGTTACCGGATATAGAAACGAACAGTTACTCGAGATGACCATTCTCTCGCTTCTCGACAAACCCCATCAGTCCTTTATCGAAGACCTCTTCATCCATCCCGAACGGTATGGCGAAAAAACCTGCGCAGAAGCCCATCTGATCACCTCCACCGGTGAGGTCAAGGAAGCCGAAATCTGCATTGCCCTGGCCAAGACATCTCATGGAATCCGAAAAGGCTATGCCTATCTCAAGGATATCACGGACCGGAAAAAATATGAAAGTGATTTAAAGAACTCCGAAGAAAAGCTCCGGAGGCTTTTCGACAGGGTAAGACACGGCCTTTTCATCAGCTCGAAAGAGGGCCAGTTCCTCGAATGCAATCAGGCCCTTCTCGACATGATGGGTTATACCGACAAAGAGGAATTTCTCAAAATCGATATTGCCCGGGATCTCTATGCCAACCCGAAAGACCGGGAAATTTTTATGGAAAGGACCGAGAGGGACGGCTTTGTCAAAGACATGGAGGTGGAATTCCGCAAGAGGAATGGGGATAATATTACGATCCTGCTGACCGGCCATCCCATTAAAAACGAAAAAGGCGAAATCATCGGTTATGAAGGGATTAACCTGGACATCACGGAGAGGAAACGGATTGAAGACGAACTCCGTGAGGCCAATGAATTCTTCACAAACCTGATTAAGAGTTCTGTCGATGGCATCATCGCCGCTAATATGCAGGGAAATATTTTCATCTTCAATAAAGGGGCGGAGGCCCTGAGCGGATATAAGGCCGATGAGGTGATCGGAAAGGTTCACATCACCCAGATTTACCCCGAAGGGATTGCAAAGGAGATTATGAAAAGGCTCCGGAGCCCGGATTACGGAGGAGTTGGAAAACTCCTTCCCACTCAATTCAACGTGGTTAATAAGGAGGGGGAAGAGATACCCATACAAATCTCCGCCGCCCTCATTTACAACAGGGCCGGGCAGGAGGTGGCCAGTGTCGGCATCTTTACCGACCTGAGGTCCCGTCTGTTGATGGAGAAGAAACTTCAGGAGACCCATCTTCAGCTGGTCAGCTCTGAGAAGATGGCTTCCCTCGGAAAACTGGCCGCCGGCATTGCCCACGAGATCAACAATCCCCTGGGCGGGATCCTCATTTACTCCAGTCTGATGCTGGAGGACCTGCCGGAGGAAGATCCCAAACGGGGCGACCTTGCCCGAATTGTCCAGGAGGCGGGACGCTGCAAGGAGATCGTAAAAGGTCTGCTTGAATTTGCCCGACAGACCGAACCGAAGCGGGAACCCACGGATATTAACCGGGCGATCAACGACGGGCTTTTCTTCCTGGTCAATCAGGCCCTTTTCCATAATATCCGGATCGTCAAGGAGTTGGATCCCTTCCTGCCCTTTGTGCGAGGAAATTCAGGCCAACTGAAACAGGTCTTTATGAATATTATCGTCAATGCGGCAGAGGCCATGCATGGGAATGGGACCCTAACCATCCGGACCTCGGTCTCTGCGGACAGGAAGACGGTATGGATTGGATTTACGGATACGGGTGAAGGCATCCCAGAAGAGAACCTCTCCCGTATCTTTGACCCCTTTTTCACGACAAAGGACGTAGGAAAAGGGACCGGCTTGGGGCTTGCCACCTCTTTTGGAATCATTGAAGAACATGGAGGAAAAATCAGTGTGAATAGCAAAGTCGGCGAGGGCGCGACGTTTGCGATCGAGCTCCCCGTTCACCTCGAAAATAACCAAGGATAAGAGATAGACGAGCGACCAAATCAAACATCGCAGAAGGAGGGTAAGAAGATGGCGAAGAAGATATTGATTGTGGATGACGATCCGGATTTGGTGGAAGCAGTATCAATGATCCTGGAGTCGAAGAATTACGATGTTGCGGCCGCCTATGGCGGAATAGAGGGATTGCAGAAGGCAAAGTCCGAGAATCCGGATCTGATCGTTCTCGATGTGATGATGCCGGACAAGGACGGGTATGCGGTCTGCAAGGAATTGAAAGCCGATTCCCAGTTGAGCAAGATTCCCGTCCTTCTTCTGACAGCGGTCGTCTCCAAGATCTCCACCACCCGCTACACCCAGCAGATGGGTATGGAGACCGAGGCAGATGATTACATCGATAAACCCGTCGAGCCCGAGGTTCTCGTGAAGCGAATCGAAGCCCTGCTCTCAAAATGAGATAGAGGATCGTCGTGCAAGGCAGGACTTGAGGAGCGGCCCTTCTGGCCTTGAGGATATGAAATTGAGGGCCTGCCGCAGGATCAGTTACCTCCTGCCTCAAGCGAAGCGCTCCTCAAACGAAGTGCTCCTTATAGGGGAAGACATGCCTGACCCAATCAACATTCTTGTTGTCGACGATGAACAGATCATGCGGGATGGCTCTTCCCGCATCCTCTCCAAAGACGGATGGGAAGTCCTCACGGCTGATAACGGGCAACAGGGGCTCGAAATCATCAGGAATCAGCCTGACCAGATCGATGTCATCCTCCTGGACCTGATGATGCCGGGGATGAGCGGAATGGAAGTTCTGGACCACATCCGGTCAATCGATCCAAACCTCCTCGTCATCGTCATTACCGGCTATGCCACGGTCGAGTCGGCCGTGGAGGCGATGAAGAAAGGAGCCTATGATTTTATCCCCAAACCGTTCACTCCCGACCAGCTCCGCATTGTCGTCAGAAGGGCCCTGGATAAAAGGAATCTTCAAAAAGAGGCGGAGTTCCTACGACGGGAGCGGGAGAAATCCCTTCGGGATATTGCGACGGAAAAATCGAAGATCAAAACGATCATCAACTGTATGGGGGATGGCGTCCTGGTCTGTGACCGGGACGGTTATATTGTTCTCACCAATCCCGCCGCCGGCCGAATGTTGAAGGTTTCCGAAACCTCCCTGATCGGAAATTTTCTCTCCCAGTGCAACCTTGACCCGGAACTATCCATGACCATTGAGGAGAGCTTGAAGTCAAAAGATCTGAATTACACCTCTGTGTCCCAGGAATTGGGGATAGGTGAATCCGGGGAAACCTTTTTGCGCGCCCACACCGCGCCCGTCCGGAGTGACCTTGGCGAAACCATGGGCTCTGTCACCGTTTTGCAGGATATCAGCCATCTGAAAGAACTCGATAAAATGAAATCGGAGTTTATCGCCATGGTCGCTCACGAACTGCGAGCGCCGATCGCCGCCGTTGAACAACAACTCAATGTCATCCTCAATCGCGTGGCCGGAGACCTCACCGAAAAACAGGAGAAACTGCTCGTCCGCGCCAAAGAGAGGACAAAGGGACTGCTCAACCTGATCAAGGATCTGCTCGACCTTTCCAAAATTGAGGCAGGAAGAATGGTCCAGTACAAGGAGCCCCTGACACTCCAGGAGATCATTCAGAAAGTGGTGGACTTAATGAGGGTGGAGGCTGAAAACAAGAAGATCGACCTCCAGTTTCCTATCCCGTCTCAAAATCCGCTCATCCACGCCGACCGGACCAGCATGGAAGGCATTTTTACCAACCTCATCTCCAATGCGATCAAATATACTCCGGAGGGAGGAAAGGTCTGGGTGAGCCTGAGCGAAGAGAGAGGATTTGCCAAAGCCTTGGTTTCAGACACAGGCATTGGCATCAAGAAAGATGATCTCCCGCGTATCTTCGATAAATTTTACCGGGTGAGGACCATCGAGACCCGCCAGATCGTCGGAACAGGCCTCGGTCTTTCCATCGTCAAGAGCATCGTGGATGCTCATCTCGGATCTATTTCCGTCGAAAGTGAGGAAGGAGGAGGCACCACCTTCACTGTTCTGCTCCCAAAAGAATCGAACCCAACCTCTTAAAGAAAATCTTTTAGGCCGAAGTTCCCCTGAAAAAATGGTTTAAAAATGGGGTTATCTCATTGGATTATCAACGGAAAATGGTTGCAATGGGTGTGTCAGATGTATCCATGTAATTATGCATTATTATCTTGACAAATATAGTTTAGTGTGATATCTATGTTTCCATGTTCATCGACATTGTTCCGAATCGCAAATCCCCACCGGCTATCTTGCTTCGGGAAGCCTGGCGGGAAGGTCAGAAAGTCCGTAAACGAACGGTTGCCAATCTTAGCGGTTGGCCTAGGGAGAAAGTGGAGGCATTGCGTCGTCTCCTGAAAAACGAACCTTGGGTAGCCCCTGAGGAGGCTTTTGCCATTGAACAATCCCTTCCCCATGGTCACGTGGAAGCGGTTTTGGGAACCCTCAGGAAACTGGGTTTGGATCGATTGATTTCGTCTAGGCGTTGTCGGGAACGAGATCTGGTGGTGGCGATGATAACCGAGCGACTGATTCATCCCTGTTCAAAGTTAGCGACGACGCGGTTGTGGCACAACACGACGTTGGCCGAGGAGCTTGGGGTGAGCGATGCCAATGAGGATGATCTTTATGAGGCGATGGATTGGTTATTGGCGAAGCAGGAGGGGATCGAGAAGAAGTTAGCGGCCCGGCATCTTTCGGAGGGGGCATTGGTGCTCTATGATGTGACGAGCAGTTACTATGAGGGGCGAAGTTGTCCATTGGCTCGTTTTGGTAATGATCGAGATGGGAAGAAAGGGAGACGGATTATTGTTTACGGGTTGCTCACCGATGGGGCGGGGCGACCGGTGGCAGTGGAGGTCTATCCGGGAAATACGGGCGATCCGAGTACGGTGTCCGATCAGACGGAAAAACTGCGTCATCGTTTTGGATTGAGTCATTTGGTACTGGTAGGGGATCGGGGGATGCTGACAGAGACGCAGATAGAGAAGCTGAGGGCCTATCCGGGGTTGGGATGGATTTCAGCCTTACGGTCTGCTGCGATTCGAGACTTGGTTGAGAGCGGGAGTCTTCAAATGTCGTTATTTGACCAGAGGGATCTTGCGGAGATTCGTTCACCGG
>JAGXTA010000076.1 GCA_018333535.1 Deltaproteobacteria bacterium
ATTCAATGATAGCAAGCTGATCATGTTTGATTCTCTAAAGAGGTGCCCATGTGTGATTCGCCATATTTTATTTTACTAAACCGGGGCTAAGCCGATTCATTGCCTTGAATCTGCCTGATGCCCTTACTCGGTATTTGAAATTTTTGGCTTTAAATGTAAAATCATATGCACCATTAAAATCTCTGCGAATGCGGGAATCCAGGTAAAGACTGGATTCCGGATCAAGTCCGGAATGACTAAGACTGGTAAATTCTGAACCATTTTATTTTCAACGTAATTAGCTATAAAGAAGGATTTAAATGCTATTACAGCACCCTTAAGACCAGGCCTCTCAGGTATTCACCTTCGGGGTGGGAAAGGTTGACGGGATGATCGATTGGGTGTCCCATCCGGCTTAAAACTTGAACGTTCTTTCCTGAGTCCACGGCCGCGGCGAAGACGATCTTCTGGAAGAGATCCCAGCTCATGTGGTGGGAGCAGGAGAAGGTGAAGAGAAGTCCCTCCTTTTTCAGGAGACGAAAGGCTTGTAGGTTGAGATCCTTGTATCCTCTCGAAGCGCCCGGGAGATGACCCTTCTTTTTGGCAAAAGGAGGAGGATCGAGAACGATGACATCATAATCGGTCTCAAGGCCCCTCATCACTTCAAAAGCATCTCCTTTGATCAATCGCGGAGAGAACCTTTCCAGATGATTGAGAGCGAAATGGTCCTTCACCCTTTCCAGGGCCTCTTCTGAGGAGTCGATCATTGTCATCTCTTTGGCTCCTCCAAGCCCTGCGTGAATGGAAAAACCTCCGGAGTAACAGAAACAATCCAGTATCTTCTTTCCGCGAGAAACCTTTTGGAGAGAAAATCGGTTCCCCCTCTGATCCAGGTAAAAACCTGTCTTCTGTCCTTCTTTCACGTCGACTCTGAACCGGCATCCATACTCCTCTATCTCAACAGGACCAAGGATTTCCTTCCCATAGACAAGACCCTTGGCCTCAGGCAGGCCCTCCTCCCTCCTGTAGGGGACATCGCTTCGATCATAGATGGTTTTCGGATTGAAATGACTGACCAGAAGATCGACGAGGAGTCCTTTTAGCCGCTCCATCCCTGCGGTCAGACATTGAAGCACGAGGGTCTCTCCGTAACGGTCAACGATCAATCCCGGAAGAAAATCTCCCTCTCCATTGATGACCCGATAGGCATCCGTCTTCCCTTTTAATTCCCTTTCTCTCAAAATTGCAGCCTGTAGGATTCGCTCTCTGAAAAAGGACGAATCCAAGGTTTCTTTTTTGCGAGTCAGTAATCGGAGAATGATCTGCGAACGTGGGTTGAATTGACCTATCCCTAAAAATTTTCCATCCCCGGAATAGACCTCTCCCATCTCTCCCGGAGAAAGATCCCCTTCTGCCTTTGCAACAGCACCTGAAAAGACCCAGGGATGACCCCTGAGTATTGGTTTTTCCTTTCCTCTCTTGAGGATAATCTTTGGAAATATTTTCATCATCTTAATATTGGATGGGGTGATAGGGAGATAAGGTGATGGGGAGAATAAAAGTTACAAAAGTTACCTCTGGCTGTGATTAAATATTGATGTTATCTTATAAACTTAAAATCAATAATACTTCTATTTTGAATTGATCTCCCCCTCTCCCTATCTCCCCATCTCCCTCTCTCTTCTTTGGAGCGCCTTCTCAATCACCTTTCCGATAAACTCGGAATAGGCCATCCCTTGAACCCGGATGGCCCTCGCCATGCCGGATGGAGGAGAAATGTCCGGATTGGGATTCACTTCCAGGATATAAATCTTTCCGTCCCGGTCAATGCGCATGTCCACACGGGCGTAGTCCCGGCAACCGAAGAGTTTAAAGGCTTTGATGGCCAGATGTTCCACCCGTTTTTGCATCACCCATTCCAGCGGAGCCGGGCAGACCGGTTTAGATTTCTGGTATTCGATGCTCTCCTGCACCCACTTGGCTTCATAACCGCAGATCCGCGGAACCCCCTCAGGGAATTCCGAGTAATCGATTTCAGAGATGGGGAGGGGGCCCACTGTTCCATTTGTCTCCATCAATCCCACATTTAATTCCCTGCCTTCGATATACTCTTCCACCAATGCAGGTTGACGATACCTTTCGATGACATACCGGATCTGCCTGTTCAGGGCTTCATCGTTATGGACCACGCTCTCCTTTGATATCCCGAGACTCCCATCTTCGTGAAGGGGCTTGACGATGATTGGAAAGACATTTCCTTTCAGGGACCCGACCTCATGATCGAAGATCTTATACCGGGGGGTGAGGATACCCTGAGAGGAGAGGATATCCTTCACCTTCCCTTTGTCCTGACACAGTCCAAGGGTCAGAGGCGAAGACCCCGTATAGGGAATCCGCATGAGGTCCAGCAGGGCAGGGATATTCATCTCCAGGCAGGCGTCCCCATACACGCTCTCGCACAGGTTGAAGACAACATCCGGTCGGATCTCTTTCAACCAGTGGATGACGGAGTCGATCTCATTTCGGACGGCCATCACAAAAAATTGATGCCCCTGAGAACGGATCCCCTCTTCGATCGCGCCGATCTCCTCGATGATCGACTCCTCCGCCAGAATATCCTTTTCCTCTCCCTTCTCAAGCCTTTCAAGAAGGTTATAGAGCACGCCCACTCTTAATCCAGACCCTTCCATCTCCTCCCCTCTCTTAGGCCCTGAACCCAACTTGGTTCATGGCTGAGCCATCACTTTTTTTGTTCCAACTTTCTCCTCGCCGCTGGCTCTCGCCTTCTTGAATTCAATGATATTCGGCTCCGGATATTCGTAGACCTTTCCCTCATAATTTCTTAAGACCATCTTCCCCTTCTCCCTTGAAACCAGATAGTTTGGCTCCACAGGGATCTTCCCTCCTCCTCCTGGGGCATCCACCACAAAGGTTGGAATCGCATAGCCTGTGGTATGGCCCCGGAGCTTCTCAATGATCTGGATCCCCGCAGCAACAGAGGTCCTGAAATGTTCCGTCCCCGTGGCCAGGTCGCATTGATAGATGTAATAGGGCCGGACTCGTATTTTAAGGAGCTCATGAAGCAGCTTTTTCATGATGGGGGCTTTATCATTGATCCCCTTGAGGAGCACGGTCTGGCTTCCAAGGGGAATCCCTCCGTCTGCCAGATCATTACAGGCCCTCTTGACCGCATCGGTGATCTCCTTGGGATGGGTAAAATGGATGGACATCATCAGGGGATGGTATTTTTTGAGCATCTTTACCAATCCCGGGGTGATTCTCTGAGGAAGGGAGACAGGAACTCTCGTCCCGATCCGGAGGAGTTCGATATGCGGAATGGCCCTCAGGCGGCTTAAAATCTCCTCCAGCCTCTCGTTTTCGAGGAGAAGGGGATCCCCTCCTGAGAGAAGGACATCCCGAACCTTGCGATTCTTTTTCAAATACTTGAGGACCTCTTCAAAGTTTCCTTCGGTGATCGATCGCTCCGTGCTGCCCACCAGCCGCCTCCGGGTGCAGTATCGGCAATAGACAGCGCATTGATCGGTGATCAGCAAAAGGACCCGATCCGGGTAACGGTGGACAAGACCGGGGACTGGAGAATCCTTATCCTCCCCGCAGGGGTCCACCATATCGCTCTTTGATAGGTGCAGCTCCTCGACGCGGGGGATGGCCTGTCTCCGGATGGGGCAATTGGGATTGACAGGGTCCATCAGACTGACAAAGTAAGGGGTGACGGCCAGGGCCAATCTCCCTTTGGAGTGTTTGATCCCCTCTATTTCCTCAGGAGTCAACTGGATGATCTCTCTGAGCTGGTCCAGAGTCGTGATCCGATGCCGGAGTTGCCATCTCCAGTCATTCCATTCTCTTTCCGTGACCTTCTTCCAGTGGAGAGGAATGGTATCTTTGGTTTCAACAATGGTCTTCTCTTCTTCCGAGTTGCGAAACAAACCAAGCTGTAAAGGTCTTTCAGTTCTCCTCAGCGGGACAGATAAATTAGAGTCTGAAGCAGGCTCCATCTTCACTCCTTCCTGCATCCCTGCCGATGGGATTCAACTCCTTCACAAATAAAAAAGGAGATATCGCAATCGACACCTCCTCCTGCAACACAAAGGAATCGCCCTCTGTCCTCGAAAGCAGGCATGCACCTTTTCTTTTGTTTGCGTTGGCGGCGAATAATCTTAGCTTCTCCTTGGTTCGCAAATTTCTGTTGGCGTCCTCTCTTTTGGGAGAGGACGCCAACACCTGAGTGACGGTTTCCGCTATCCCTGATTCAGCCGACCTCTTTCTCTTACTTCTTGGGCGCTTCAGCAGGTTTCTCTGCCGGAGGCGCCTCAGCAGGTTTGGCCTCAGCAGGCTTTGGTTCTTCTTTCACCGCTGGTGTTTCCGGAGCCTTGGCTTTACATCCAATTCCCACGGCGGCAATGTTGACGACCAGAACCAGTGCAAAAAAGAGCAAAATCCACTTCTTCATCTGTCTTCACCTCCTTTCTGATTGAGTCGGGAACCCTCCCCTTTGTTTAACCGATGAAGTAAATGTGACTCCATCGGGAAAAGACATCTCCCGAATCACCTTCCTTAACATTTTTGGCTCAACAGGCTTTTTGAGGATGCGGTGAATGCCTATCTGCTTGAGACGCTGGACGAGGTCATCGGTGATCTGGGGGCTCATCAATATAAAACGATCATTCCATCTTTTTAAAAGGGGCACCCATCTTTCCAACCCTTCCATCTCCAGGTCGGCAAGAATCATTCCCCCCTTGACATCCTTCTTTCTCTTCTCTAAACCGGAAATATCTTCGATTTCTTCAACTTGAAATCCATACTTCTTCAATATCTTATTGAGGCTGAGGCGCACAAATTCATCCTTATCAAGAATAAAGGCCCACTTTACCTTTTCTTTCATAAAATATATTGTTAATCAATTTCCGTGCCAAACCTGACATCATTTTTAAAAACCATTTGCCTAAAAACCCTAATAAAATCAATGCATTTAAGTTTTTATCCTTTTTAAATTACCAATAGATCACCTTCTCTAAAAAAGTTTAGTGAAGAAATGTCAGGCTCTTTTTATTGAAAGTCTGACAAATTGTCCTTGTTTTATCGTTAACTCATAGAAACCATGCCTATTTGCCGCTTTTGTAGAGGTCAGTTATGGTGAGGGTTTTCCCTGCATTTCTTCGATTTTTCTATGTATGGTCCTCACATTGATCCCTAACAACTTTGCCGCTTTCTGTTTGTTCCCTTTGGTCGCCTTCAACGTCTGGAGCAACATCTCTCTTTCCATATCCTCAAGAGGCGTTCCGATTTTAAAGGGGATCACTTCCTGCTCTTCCTTAAAATCCCTGATCTCCTGGGGGAGATGTTGAAGGTCCAATACCTCCGGAGCATTAATGACCAGGGCGGACTCAATCGTATTCTCTAACTCCCTCACGTTTCCGCTCCAGCTATAGTCCATAAGAAGATTCATTGCCCTCTGCGAGACACCCTTCGCCTTCATCTTATATTTTTTATTGAACTTCTCAATTAAAAATTGGATTAAGAACGGAATATCCTCTTTTCGTTCCCTCAAAGACGGCAGTTTGATGTTGACCACATTCAAACGATAATAGAGGTCTTCCCGGAAGGTCGAGTTTCTCACGGCCTCTTGCAAATCCCGGTTGCTGGCCGCAATAATCCGGATATTGACTTTAATGGTCTTATTTCCTCCCACCCTTTCAAATTCAGCCTCCTGGAGGACCCTTAACAGTTTGATCTGTGTTGAGAGAGGAATATCTTCCACTTCGTCTAAAAAGAGGGTCCCCTGGTGGGCCATCTCAAAACGTCCCTTCCGGGAGGCGATCGCTCCGGTGAAGGCTCCTCTTTCATGGCCAAAAAGTTCACTCTCGATGATTCCCTCGCTCAAGGAGGCGCAGCTCACCTTGATAAAAGGCATCGTCGCACGGGGGCTGTTGTAATGGATGGCGTTGGCGATCAATTCCTTCCCGGTGCCGCTCTCCCCGATGATGAGGACGGAACTGTCATAAGGAGCGATATGGCGGATGAGCTCAAAGATCTTCACCATCTTCTCGCTTCTTCCGATGATATTCTTGAAATGGAATTTATCTGCCAATTGGGATCTCAGGTCCCGGTTCTGAAGGATCAGGGTCTGCTTCTCCAGGGCTCTCTCTGCCAGAAGAGAGATGACCCTGGGATTGATTGGCTTTTCAATGAAATCGAAGGCCCCAAGCTTCATCGCCTGGACCGCTTTTTCGATCGTCCCCTGGGCGGAGATGACGATCACCTCTGTCTCCGGCCTCAACCCTTTCACTGCTTCCAGGAGTTCGAGGCCGCCCATCTTCGGCATGACCACATCCGTGATCATCAGATCGACCATCTCCTGTCGAAAGACGTGAAGGCCCTCCTTTCCGTTGGAAGCGAGAAGTGTCGAGTAGCCCTTCTTCTTGAAGAGGAGGCGGAGGCTTTCTCCCACATGGGGATCATCCTCCACGATGAGGATCACTTTTTTGTCCATGCGATTAAATCCCAATAATCAAATTCCCTGCCTACCGGCAGGCAGGCAAACACCCAATAAGCTCCAATGACCAAATTCCCAAACGAAATAAACTCTTTAAAAAAATTTAGGTGATTCGGACATTGGTTATTATTTGGTTATTGATGTTTGGAATTTGGTGCTTCATCAGTTCGCTTTCGGATTGAGTGGAAGCCTTATCCTGAAGGTTGAGCCTCGATTCAACTCGCTCCTCACGGTGATGTCCCCGTGATGGTCCGAGATGATCTTTTTGGCGATCGAAAGTCCCAGACCAGAACCCGTGGGTTTGGTGCTGAACATAAAATCAAAAATCTTGTGGAGATGATCCTTGGATATCCCGGTTCCGTTGTCCTTAATAATGATGAAGACATTCTTCTTCGATGCGCGCGTCAAGAGATGGATCTCCCCTCTTTCCGAGACGGCCTGAACGCTGTTGATGAGGAGATTGGAGATTGCCAGGTTGATCTGGCTCACATCGATCTTCACCAGGGGCAGTTTCTTCTGAAAATGGACATCGATCCTTGCGTTCTTCATCTGGGCATCCGGCCTTAACAATCGAGCGATCGAATCCAGGACGTCATTCAACTGGACCCATTCAAATTTCAGGGGAGGGAGGCGGTTGAAATCGAGAAACTCTTTGAGATTATTCTCAAGCCGGAGGGTCTCGTAACTGATAAAATTGAGAAGGGATTGAATCTCTCCCTTCTGGGCGAGGTGAACCTCTTCTCTCAGTTCATCCCTCAACAATTCAATATTGATGTTGAGGGAACTGAGGGGGTTCCGAATCTCATGGGCCATCCATCTTGCAAGCATGCCTATCGTGGAGAGGTCTTTGCTCTGGCTAATCTCGCGTGAGAGCAACCCCTTTTCCGTGATATCCGCAAAGGTGGCCAGGCATCCGATGAAAATTCCCTTTCTGTCATAGACGGGATAAAAACTGCACCGGAGCAGCTGTGCCTCCTCCTCCAAGACAGCCGGAAAATGGATGGCTAACTCAAGATCGTGATAGCCCTCTCTATGTTCGTAAACAGAACCGAATTGCTTCCTGATGATCTTATAAGGGATGACCCGTTCCAGCTTCTTTCCCATTGCCTGCTTTTCTTTGACCTTGAAAAACTCCACGGCTACGGGATTGAAGATCTGGATCCGGCCCCGGCTATCGGCAAAGACAACTGCCTCTTTTAAATGTCTCAGGATGATTTCAAACAGATCTGGGTCAGGCCGGTTGATTCTCATCCATTACCCCGCGATCCCATATCGTTCCAGGGCGTGATGGAAAATGGTTTGAACCAATCGGCTATACTCCCAGCCCATCCGTCCGGCCATGATGGGAAGATCGCCATACACCGGAGACAGACCGGGAAGTGGATTGATTTCAAGGAAATAGGGAATCCCATCCTCCCCGACACGAATATCCACTCTTGAAACATCCCTGCAATCCAGAGCGCAATAGGCTCTCACCGCCACTTCCTCGATTCTTTTTTGCAAATCGCCGAGGATCGGAGGGGGACAGTGGTAGCGGACCTTTTCCTCCCACTCTCTCTTCACCTCGAGAGAATAGATCGCCTCATCAGGAGAACTTCCTTTGATCTCGATCTGCATCACACCGAGAATAACAGGATCCGAATTGCCTAAAATCCCAACGGTGAACTCAGGACCGCTCACAAACTCCTCCACCAGAACAGGAGGGCCATAGGTTTCCAAAAGCCATTTCACCTTTTCCCCTAAGGAAGAAGGGTCGGATACCTTCGAATCGAGCCGCACCCCTTTGCTCGATCCTTCGTAACACAGCTTCACGAAGAGGGGATAGCGAAGGTCGAGGCCATGGAGGTCCTCCATCTTCTCCACCTTCTTAAACCCGGGGGTGGGAATCCCTTCGCTCCTGACCACTTTTTTCGCCATTGCCTTATCCAGAGTAAGGGAGAGGGTGAGGGGATCGGAGCCGGTATAGGGAATGTTTAAGAATTCGAGAAGGGTGGGGATATGGGCTTCTCTGTTTCGTCCCCCAATCCCCTCGGCAATGTTGAAGACAATATCGACAGGAAAGTTCCTCAACCGGTCGATCAAACCGGCGCCTCCGCCCAATTTAAGCACTTCGTGCCCATCACTTTCGAGGACCCGGCGTATGGCGTCGATCGTCTCTTCCGAATCGAACTCCTCAAAAGAATCGATCGGCTGATCTTCTCGACGAGAAAAATCCTTCTTTAAATCGTAGGTGATTCCGACTCTCAGTCTTTTATTATCGAGATTCATCCGTTAAGAATCTCTATATCTCCGTTTTGTATCTTTGTCAATATGGATTTCACCTTTGATCTTATTTTTTATGACCAAAGAATAAAAGCGATATTTCGGAAGAACGTCTTTTATGTTACATTACATCCGGTATCCGTTGCGGAGAAAGAATTATTATGGAAATCAAGCGGCAGGAACTTTTCCAATCACTGTCCAGTTTGAGAAAGGGCCTCCTTTATATTGTCGGAGGCGTTGTCCTGCTGAGCGTGATTCTCTTCCCGTTTGCAAAGGAATTGCTCCGGCATCTCCATCGTTCCCTCCAGGAAGATCTGGTCGCCTATGGGATTCCCGAAGCCTTTCTCTCTCTCTTCAAACTGACGCTTTTTGCCAGCCTCTTCTTATCCATACCGGTCATCTTCTACTATCTCTGGAAAGCCTTCTCCCCCATTTTCCTCAAACGGGGGCTTAAATCCTCCCAGTTCATCCCCCTGACCGCCATCTTTCTTTTCTATGGCGGAGCCTTCTTCTGCTATTTCATCACCCTTCCCTTCGGCATCCAATTCCTCATGGGGTATCAATCAGCCACGATCAAACCCATGATCTCCGTGGCGAAATATATTTCCTTCTGCGTGGGGTTCATCTTCGCCTTCGGTCTTGTCTTTGAGCTTCCCCTTATCCTCGCCCTGTTGAGTTACATTCGTGTGGTCAACGCTTCGTTCTTAACTCGCAACCGCAGGTATGCCATTCTAATCATGGCCATTCTATCTGCAGTGCTCACCCCCACTCCGGATATCTTCAATATGGCCTTGATGGGAGGTCCCCTCTATGTCCTTTTTGAGATCGGCGTCCTGCTCGTGAAAATCATCGAAAAAAAGAGAGCTGTACCCGAAGGATAAAAAACCGAATAGGACATCTAACCTCTAAAAAAAGGCACACTCAAACAGTGTGCCTTTTTTTCTCCATGTGACCTAAAAACCTGGCAACAAAATATTCTTATTTAGGGCTTCCTTTTGCTCCTGCCACTCCCAGGATCGTTACGGTGAAAGCCACAAAATTTCCCCTGTGGGGTAGATATTCCACCTGCACCCTCTCTCCGGGAATGGGATACCGCCGGGGGTTATAAACCGTTTTTCGACCGGTCCTGAAACTAACCAGGGCCTTATCCTTCTCGTTCTCCACATCCAGCACCATTCTTGACTCAAAGCTTTTTACTGTCCCGACCATAACCAGCTTCTCCTGGGCAATCGAAGAACCGGTGTAAAGCAGAAGGAGCATAGCCACCAGGGTTAAAATAAAAATTCCTTTAAACCGCTCCATTTCTAATCCTCCTTTCTCTCAAACCATAAAACCGTTTTTATTCTCTCTATCTTTAACCGGGATTGAAGACGCAAACCCGGTTCCGGCCTCCTCTCTTGGCATCGTAAAGGGCCTGGTCCGCCATCTTGACCAGGTCTTCTTTTGTCCTTGCGCGGTGGCCCGGAAAGTTAGAGATCCCTAAACTCACCGTCAGATTGATATGGGCCTGTCCTACATCGAAAAGAGTCTTCTCCACTAATTTACGGATACGTTCCGAAATCATGGTCGCCTCCTCCACTCCGGCCTCCGGCAAGATGAGGATGAACTCCTCCCCGCCATAACGTGCGACCGTATCCTTCTTCCGAACCGATGCTTTTAAGAGGGAGGCAATCTCCTGCAGCACCTTATCCCCTTCGGTATGGCCGAAGGTGTCGTTCACTTTCTTAAAATGGTCGATGTCCACCATCACCAGGGAGAGGGAGGACCCGCCGTAAAAAGATTTCTGCGCCTCGACGACCAACCTCTCTTCGAAATATCTCCGGTTATACAGGGTGGTGAGGGTGTCAAAAACAGCCATGGTCTTAACAGAACTGAACCTCTGAAAATGTTTTAATGTCGCCGCCATCTGGTAACCGATGACGGAGAAAAACTGGAGGTCCTGAGCATCGTAGGCATTCGGTTGATCGCTGTTGAGTGAGGCACACCCGACGATCTCCTCCTCCACGGCAAGGGGAAGGATGAGATAGGATTTCAGCGTGGCTTTCGGATCCATCGCCATATGAGAGGGTCGTAACTTTCTCTTCTCAACCTGGAGGGTCACCCGGCTGAGATCATTTGGCTCTTCTCCAAGGATCGAGAAGACCCTCACCATATTGACGGCCAATTCCTGGGTAAACGAGGGAGGACAGGATTCCTCCTGGTAGAGGTAAAGGGTGGATTCCTCCTTCCAGAGGACCCCCAGAGCGGAGAATTGGAACAGATTGGGCAGGTTATCCCCGGCCGATTCCACGATCTCTTTCACCTCAAAGCTCGTGTTGATGGCGTTGAGGATCGATCGGAGGATGTTGAGGTTTTTAACGATGAGTCTCATTGCTTCTCCTATGAAAACCGATTACACAGATTTAAAAAAAGATTACACGGATTTTTTTCTATTCACCAATGCATACCTAATCTATGTAATCGGCCCCTAATCGCTGTAATCTCTATTTCTGAGAGATGAGACGCTCCGCCTCCCTGACCTTGGGAAAGACTTTGGGAAAGACCTCCCGGCTGATCACCCCTTCGGTAAGGGCCGAAAAGAGATTGAGAAGGTGATTGATCAGGCTTTGAAAACCCCTGTGAATTTCAACAGGGGGGAGGCTCCGGCATTCCTCTTTGACTTTCCCCGAATCAATTCCTTCTTCCGACACTTCGAGCGATTTCAAGAAAGGGTACTTCTCGCTAATCTTCTTAATGGACAGGTTGAAAAGGAGTTCTAAAATGGCTTCGCCGACCATAGCAGAGACAACCTCCCAGACCTCTAACAACAGGCTGGAGTAGAGGTCCAGCACAAGATCGGATGTATATTTTCCTCCTTTAATCTCTTTGGCCATCGGTCCGCTTCACCTTAAAAAACTGGAGGGTTGAGTTATGACCTGACTCTCCTCATCTTTTTTATAAACTCATGGATTTCATGGTGGTAAATATAAAAAACCATAATGATCAGAGCGGATATTCCAAACAGGATCAACATAGCCATATATTGATGATCGAATGCCTTTCCACCCTGAAGACAGGCCATCAATGTGCCGGGAATTCTCCCGATGGTGGAGATGACGAGAAAAATGCCAAGATGCATGGGGGTCAGCCCAAGGATATAACAGAGCGCATCCTTCGGAAAACCCGGGATGAGGAAGAGAAGAAAGCTCAGGATGACGCCTTCATGCCTGACCAGATAATCGAATTTTTTCATCGTCCGTATGTGGACAAACTTTTCAACAGCCACTCTTTCAAAAATCCTCGCCAGGACAAAGGCAAGCCAGGAACCAATGATGGATCCAATGATCGAATAAATAAACCCTGCCTTGACGCCGAAGAGGTACCCTCCCATAAACTCGATGAGGCCTCCCGGGATGGGGGCCACAATTACCTGTAGAGCCTGGATGAGGATGTAAGCGATGGGTGAATAGGCGCCGAAGGAGGTGATGATCTCCTTCAAATGGTGTTGATCGTGGAGGAGATCGTAAAATTCAATGGCCCTGATCCAGATCTGTGAATTGAACCGGTAGACGAGAAGAAAAGAAATACCCAGCAGCAAGAGAAAAATGACCCACTTTTTACTTTTTAAAAGAGAGACTGTCATAAGGTGAGCGCTAAACAGAAACCTTCTTATTTCAGGCTTAAATAACATAAAAAAGAAGGAGAGTAAAGTCCTTCAAAAACACAAGGATACCTCGCATATTTTTCTCGGATTATCCATAGCTATCCAATCTAAATTACAATATTTTTTCAAGGGGGAATTTTGTTCGACTATGCTCAAGACAAGTTCACCCTGTTGTTCAGTCAAAAGCGGGATGACTTTGGAGCTGTCACCTGATCAAAGAGCAAAATCTGTATTTCCGAAGCCATTAAGACATCTTCCAGGGCCCGCTATAGATTCCGATTCGTTAATATTCCACATTCATTGAAAATTCTCTTATCTCAAGCATAAATTGGCATATTGTGTTATATTAGTATAAGACGACCAAGTTGTACAGAGCCTTTTAGGCTTATAGCCTATGCTCGCAAGAACTCTAAACGACTTCTTCGCGGGCTTTTTTGTGGCCGATGCAATGCTGCTTTAGAGGTTAAGATAGGGAAGAGTGCGGCCGCTATAACCGCTATTAATTCCCTTCTTGAAGAAACGAGATTGACTAATGTCACAGCGAAGAAGGTCTTGGGCAAAAGAGATTATTTTGAAGGTGTGAAAGAAATGCGGATGTCACCTCCTGAAAGATTATTGGAACAATTCTTGTCAGAGCTAAAAATCAATTTAGGACAAAGGGGATTTAAGTTTGATTTTAAACTGTTAAAAAGACATTTACACCTTTATCGCTATGAGGATCATCATAACACTTCTTTTTTATTCATTCATGAAAGCCTTTGCGGCTTTTGGGAAATATCTCCCAATTGGGCGGAGATCACTCGTCTGATGCCCTCTGAACATAGCAAGTGGGCTGTCCTCCTTTTGCATAAGCCCAGCGGAGAAAACCACCCGTTAGGGTTCCTGATATCCAGTAATGATTTTATAAAGATGAAATCAGGTTTCGGCATGAACCGTTTGGGCCGGATAAGAATACACGAGAAGGATTTGTCATTAAAAAATAAATTCAATAATTGGGAGAGGTTCTTTCGGCTGCTCAATCCCGCATCGGTCACATTTTAAAGACGATCCCAGGACTTCTTGGTTTATCTAGGCCAGGGTAGAAGCAATGGAACACAGAGATACCTTTCAAATACTGTTAACTTCCCAGGCCCCTTGCCGTTGAGTCGGGAATGTGTTATATGGAGTCCAACAGTTGGGAGAATTTGTGTTGAAGCAGCCGCAAAGACTTTTGACTTTGTGGCTTTTTTTTAGATGAAACCTTTAGAAGGTAGAAACGGAGGGTTTAGAAATGGCTCAGGGAACAGTAAAATGGTTTAATGATAGCAAGGGATTCGGCTTTATCGCAAGAGACGACGGGACGGAAGTTTTCGTCCATCACTCCTCCATCCAGGCCGAAGGCTTTAAAAGCCTGGCGGAAGGGGACGCAGTTAGCTTCGACACAGAGAAGGGACCGAAAGGTCTCAAGGCGATTAACGTCAAGAAACTCTAATTGGACCTCACAAGGCTCCTCCCAGGTGGTTGCCTCTTCATTTGCCAGCCTTCTCAATTGACCGCGGGCTTTCAGTCAATCATCCTGATCCTTTATATCGAGGCGTTCTGAGCGAGATTTCGCAAGACCGCCCAATCTTATCCCGTTTTGCAAGAGGGTTGCTCCAACCATTGAAGCGCCCGCTGCAATATTGGGCATATCTCTGCAGAAAGAAAGGAACATATGAATTTTGATTCGTTCGATCTTTACCCCCAGATTGTGGCCGGCGTCCAAGCGCTCGGCTATTCCACACCCACTCCAATCCAGCGCCAGGCGATTCCGCCGGCCCTCAAGGGACAAGACGTTTTAGGTCTGGCCCAGACCGGCACAGGCAAGACCGCTGCTTTTGTGCTGCCGATCCTGCAGCGACTGGTCAAAAGACCCCGGGGCCGAATCGGGGCCCTCGTCATCGCGCCGACGCGAGAATTGAGCGACCAGATTCATACAGCCTTCGTAGCGTTGGGCCGTCAGACGCGCCTGCGCAGCCTTCCGATCTACGGTGGCGTCTCCATGGCCCCGCAGGTTCGCGATCTCCGGTCCGGAGTCGAAATCATTGTCGCCTGTCCGGGTCGGTTGCTCGATCACATCCGTCAGGGCACGATCCGGTTTCCAAACCTGGAGATCCTCGTGCTCGACGAGGCGGACCGGATGCTGGACATGGGGTTTCTTCCCGATATCCGGGAGATCATCAAGCACGTGCCAACCGTGCGCCAGACGCTGATGTTTGCGGCAACCATGCCGGACGACATCCGAGGTCTGACCCGGGATGTCCTCCGTGCCCCAGTCACGGTGCAGGTCGATCCGTCTGCGCCGGCACCTACGGTCGCGCATGCGCTCTACCCGGTCGCCTCTCACCTCAAAACAGACCTCCTCCTTCAGCTGTTGCGCTATACTGAAACGGCCTCTATTCTGATTTTCACGCGGACCAAACACCGGGCCCAACGTTTGGGAAAGCAACTCGAAAGGGCAGGTTACCCAACCACATCGCTTCAGGGGAACCTTTCTCAGAACCAGCGCCAGGCGGCCATCCGCGGATTTCGTAACGGTTCGTACAGGGTCCTCGTTGCAACCGACATCGCCGCCCGGGGCATCGATGTTTCACGTATCTCTCATGTCATCAATTATGACATGCCGGACACAACAGATGCCTACACCCACCGGATCGGCCGCACCGGCCGGGCCGAGAAGACAGGCGATGCCTTCTCCTTGGTCACTCGCGAGGATGAGGCCGTAGTGCGCAACATCGAGTTTGTCCTCGGCGCCAGGCTGGAACGTCGAAGGCTGAACGACTTCGATTATCAAAGGTCTGCGCTTCCAGGGAGAGATAATGGTTTATCAGGACAGAAGCAATCGCCCCGTGGCCAACCGGAGCGAGCAAAAACTTTTAATAACCGAACCTTTACGGCCCGCTCCAAGAAAAGATATTGACATTGGCCCAAATTCGCAGCGAGGGAGATATTCCAGATCTCCCTTATTACCCGACTCCAGGGGATTTGAACCCCCTGTCGCCCCGATGAAAATCGGGATGTCTCTGGTCTCTTCAGGTGTGCACAAAAAAAAGCCCCGACCGATGTCGGGGTTTTTCGACATTAACATTGGCGTCCCCAACGGGAGTCGAACCCGTGTTACCGACGTGAAAGGCCGGTGTCCTTGGCCACTAGACGATGGGGACAACTAACTTATCATTGATCACTGCAAATTGAAAAATGCAAAATTAACAATGCTAATTTTTCAATTTAAAATTTTCAATTTGCAATGTTTTTTGTGTTGGTGGGCCGTGCGGGACTTGAACCCACGACTCTCTGCTTAAAAGGCAGATACTCTACCGTCTGAGTTAACGGCCCTAACGATTTAAATTAAGAGAAAACCTTCCAGATTGTCAAGTCGTTAGGCAACATTTTGAAAGGGATTTTTAATCTCAATCGTCTCATTCCTTTCAGAACCGACTGAGACCATCGCTATTTTTACATGAGTCAATTCTTCAATCCTTTTCAGATACCGTTGCGCCTGAGCGGGAAGCTCTGAAATCTTTTTCGCTCCCTTCACCTCTCTTCTCCATCCGTCTAATTCCTCATAAACGGGCTCGCAGCTTTCCAGAACTTCCAGATTGGAGGGAACATGTTGAATAACCTTTCCATTTAGGCAATACCCGACACAAATTTTTATCTTATTGAAATCATTCAACACATCGAGTTTGGTGATCGCCACCTCCTGGATGCCATTGATCCGGATGGCGTGGTTGACGACCACCGCATCGAACCAGCCACATCTTCTCGGCCTTCCGGTTGTGGCTCCATATTCCCCTCCCTTTTCACGGATCCTGTCTCCGACCTCATCCTTCAGCTCGGTTGGAAACGGCCCCTCTCCCACCCGCGTCGTATAGGCTTTTGTCACGCCGATCACCGAGTCGATCATGGTCGGGCCGATCCCTGTTCCCGCGCAGGCATTTCCTGCCACGGTATTAGAAGCGGTCACATAAGGATAAGTCCCATGATCCACATCCAGGAGCGCCCCCTGCGCCCCTTCAAAAAGAATATGTTTTCCCTTCTGAATTTCATCATAGAGGATGAGCGAAGTATTCTTCACATACTTTTCAATCTGTTTCTTAAACCGGAGAAATTCATCGAAAATCTCCGATTCCTCGAACCCTTTCTCCCTCAGCACCTCTGAGAGATAGGCATTTTTCTGGACGAGGTTGGCTTTTAGCTTTCTACGAAAAACCTCCTCATCCATGAGGTCAACCATCCGTATCCCGTAACGCGCCACCTTGTCTTCATAGGCAGGCCCGATCCCCCGGCCGGTGGTACCGATCTTAAAGACCCGGTCCCTTGCGATATCGATCCTCCGGTGGTAGGGAAGGATCAGGTGGGCTTCTTCGCTCACCATCAACTGAGAATCATCCCTTAAATATCCCCTCTTTTTTAATTCATTAACCTCATCGATCAAAACGGCCGGGTCCACGACCACCCCGCTGCCGATCATACACTGCTTATTCCCATAAAGGATGCCGGATGGAATCAGATGAAAAACAAATTTCTCTTCCTTAAGGACGATCGTATGACCCGCATTATTCCCCCCCTGAAAACGGACGACAATATCCGCATACCCGGTCAGCAGATCAACGATCTTCCCCTTGCCTTCATCCCCCCATTGAGCTCCTACAATCACTATATTGGCCATATTCACCCTCGCTCTTTTTTCCTAAATCAAAGCTCGATCTGGCGGACCGAGATGATATTGGGCAGCCTCAAAATCTCACCCACCATGCCCGGGGGCAGCGGAGAATCGAGGTGGAGAAGGGACATCGCCATTCCGCCCATTCGATCGCGACCGAATTGCATGGTGGCGATATTGATATTCCGGCTCCCCAGCGCCGCCCCGATATTGCCGATCACTCCGGGCCGGTCATAATTATTGACCAGGAGGATGTATCCCTCCGGAAGGGCTTCAATGAAAAAATCGTTCAGTTTGACGATTCGCAACTCTTTCCTTCCGAAGAGTGTTCCTGCGATATAGTTCTGCTCCATCTTCGATCGCACGGTCAGGGCGATCAGGCTCGTAAAATCCTCCGCCTCTTCACTGGTAGACTCCGTCACCCTGATCCCTCTCTCCCTGGCCATCAGGGGAGCATTGACAAAGTTGACCGTCTCACCCACAAACGGCGTCAGCAGTCCCTTCAGGACAGAGATGGTGATAGGTTTTGTCCCGTATTCTAAGACTTCGCCATGGTATTCGATCAGAACTTCTTCAATGGCATAATTCGAAATCTGTCCTAAAAAGCTCCCCAATTTCTCCCCCAGCCTCAGATAGGGCCTTAAGAAGAGGAGGATGTCCGGGCTGACAGCCGGGATATTGACCGCATTGCGAATTTCACCATTGATCAGATAATCGACAACCTGCCGGGATATGGCGATGGCTACATTCTCCTGGGCCTCTTCTGTGGACGCTCCTAAGTGAGGGGTGCAGACGACTTCTTCCAGTTCCAGAAGAGGATTTCCAATCGCGGGCTCTTTTTCGAAAACATCGAGCGATGCTCCCGCGACCTTACCCGTCTTAATTGCCTCGTAAAGATCCTTTTCGTTGATGATCCCGCCCCGTGCGCAGTTGATCAGGATGACGCCTTTTTTCATTTTTGCAATGGCATTCTGATCGATCAGATTCCGGGTCTCCTCGGTCATGGGGGTGTGGATGCTGATAAAATCCGAGCGGCTCAAAAGCTCGTCAAAGGAGACCAGCTCAACCCCTTTCTTCTCCGCCACTTCCGGCGAAAGATAGGGGTCGTAGCCGATGACTTTCATCTTCAAGCCCCTGGCGCGGTCCACAACGATCGTTCCGATGACCCCGATGCCGACCAGTCCAAGCGTCTTTTGATAGAGTTCCACCCCCATAAACTTCTTCTTCTCCCATTTGCCCGCCCTCATCGAGGCCGTCGCTTGGGGAACTTTTCTTGAGATGGAGAGCATCATGGCGATCGTATGCTCTGCCGCGGCAATGGCATTTTCCTGGGGAGTGTTCATCACCACAATCCCCTTCTTCGTCGCCGCAGGAAGATCAACATTGTCCAACCCGATCCCTGCCCTTCCGATCACTCTCAGGCGATTCCCTGCTTCGATGATATCGGCCTTCAACTTCGTCTCGCTCCGGATGATGATGGCATCGTATTCACCGATGATTTGCTTCAACTCCTCCTGCGAGAGCCCGGGTTTGACATCGCATTTCAGGCCCTTTGACTCTTTTAAAATTTCCAACCCGCTCTGTGATAAGGGGTCGCTGACCAGTACCTTCATCATCTTCTCCATTATGCCTCCGATTGAGGATCACATTGTTTGAGGATCGCTTCGCTGCCAGGAAACCGCTCCGCTTGAGGACTACTTTGTTTGAGGCTTAAAGAATTTTTCTCTAACCTCCCACCTCAAGTTCTCCAAAGGAGAATGCTCCTCAAGCCCCTACAGGGGCACTCCTCCTACTTTTATTGATCCATCAACACCTCTTCCAGCCTTCTCACACCCGCACCTAATTCGAAGCGATGGCCCATCTCTTTTAACAGCATCTCAAGGGCAGAGATGACCATTACCATGTCCAGTCTTCCATAATACCCGAGATGGGCGATTCGAATGATCTTTCCCTTGGCCCGGTCCTGGCCCTCTGCCACTGTAATTCCGAACTTCTCAAAGAAGAGGTCCTTCAATCGTTCTCCGTCGATCCCTTCGGGGATCTTGACAGCGGTGACCGCATCACTTGGCGAGTCGGGCGCAAAAAGACCAAGTCCGAGAGCCTTTACGGCCTCACGGGTAGCCCTAGCCAGCTTTTCATGTCTTCGAAAGAGGGGTTCCAGCCCTTCCTTCCGGATCATATTGAGCGACTCCCTTAACCCAACAAAGAGGGAAATCGCCGGAGTATAAGAGCTTTGGTTCTTCTTCGTCGATTTCAACTCTTTTTTGAAGTCAAAATAAAATTTTGGAAGATCCGACCTTTCGGCCAGCCTCCACGCCTTTTCACTCAGCGCGGCAAACGCAAGGCCCGGGGGAAGCATCAGGGCCTTCTGTGACCCGCTCACCACGACATCGATTCCCCACTGATCCATCGGAAGGTTGAAGACGCCAATGCCGGTGATGGCATCGACGACGATCAGCTTGTCTTCATATCTCTTCACGATTTCTGCGATCTCCCGGATGGGATGCCTTACACCGGTCGATGTCTCGCTGGCCTGCGTATAAACCGCCCGGATCGCAGAATCGGACTCCAGCGCCTTCCGGATCGATTCCGGCTCGACCGCCCTTCCCCACTCCACATCGATGGGAATAAACTCAATTCCGTAGGCTTTACATATCTCTCCCCATCTCTCCCCGAACTTCCCTCCCCGGATGACCAGGGCCTTATCCCCTCTGGAAAGGAGATTGGAAACCGCTCCTTCCATGGCGCCCGTGCCAGAGGAGGTCAAAACCAATACCTCGTTCTTTGTCTGGAAGAGGTATTTTAACCCTTCCCTGATCTCAGCAAAAATCTTTTCGAACTCAGGCTCCCGGTGGTGCATGATCGGTTCGGCCATCTTGAGGAGCACTTCTGGCGGAAGCATGGTCGGACCGGGTGAAAAGAGATACTTCTTTTCCATAAGGACCTCCTTGACTTTAGCCGCTAAATATTATGTGATAATCACCTCTATGTCAATATTTTCCTCTTTTTTGTTAGGCCCTCTTGATTACATCGATTAGGAACAGATTACACAGATTAGAAATACATTGAAAAAAATAAAAATCTGTGGAATCATTTTTCGAAATCTCTGAAATCGAGAGCGTGTGTAGTAGTTTTTCAGAGCTCTCTTTCGGAAACCTTGACAATTGAGCAATAATTCTCTAATTGTTTATGCAGCCCTTATCAAGGAGGGGTTGAGCCATGGATGAAATTGCAACCAAAACCCTGGCTGATATCTATTTCAGGCAGGGGGATCTTCAAAAGGCATACGAGATTTATAAAATCCTTTCCGAAAGAGACCCCTCCGACACGGAGATTCAGAAGAAGTTGAACGAACTGGAGCAAGAGCTCAATCCATTTCGCCCCCCGGTTCAACCCCTTCTCCGCTCCAGGGAAGAGAAGATAAAGTTTCTTGAGAAATGGCTCGCTCATATTCATGAAAGGAAAAAAGGGTGATGCAGAACTCGTTTTTTGAGAAAAGGCAACAATCCGTTCGGAAAATCGTCGATGTCAATCAACTCGATGGAATTCTCTTTATCAACCTTGAAAATATCCGTTATTTCTGTGGCTTTACAGGGAGCGATGGCGCCCTTCTCATCGCCCCCAACGAGACATTCTTCCTGACTGATTCCCGATACTGGACGCAAGCCGAAGAGGAGGTCAAACAATCCAGGATTGTCCATTACAAGAAAAAACTGGACGGTATCTCCTCCCTCCTTTCAGACCTGAAGTTGAAGAAGTTAGGGGTCGAAGGTCCTTTTTTCACCCTTTCATCCTACCAATTCCTTATGAAAAAATTGGGCGGCGAAGTGGAGTTCATTTCTCTGGAGGATGAGATCAAAAACTTAAGGGCGGTTAAGGACTCTCAGGAATTATCCCTCATCCGGGCAGCCATCGATCTCTCAACAAAATCATTCTCCCATATCATGGAGATTCTTCGCGAAGGAGCGGTTGAAAAGGAAGTGGCCCTCGAAATGGAATTCTTCATGAAAAAGAACGGAGCTGAGGCGACCGGTTTTGACATCATCATCGCCTCGGGGAAGAGGTCTGCTCTGCCCCATGGCAGGGCGAGCGCAAAGAAAATCGATAAGGGAGACTTCATTCTCATCGATTTCGGTTTAAGGGTTCAGGGCTACCACTCTGACCAGACACGAACCCTCGTCTGTGGAAAACCAACTCCGGAACAGTCAAAAGTCTATCAGACCGTCAAAGAGGCCCACGACCTGGCCATAGAAGCTATACGGCCGTCTATTCCCATCTGCGAAATTGATAAAGTGGCAAGGGATTACATTCAGCATCAGGGTTATGGAGATTATTTCGGTCATGGGTTGGGCCACGGCATTGGCCTTGCTGTCCATGAAGACCCTGTTGTGAATGGCGAAAATAAAGGGCTGATTCAGGAAGGAATGGTCTTCACCATCGAGCCGGGCGTCTATATCCCGCAATGGGGAGGAGTCCGGACTGAGGATATGATCCTCGTCACCTCTCAGGGAGCCGAGGTGTTGACGTATCTACCAACGGAAATGAAGGTAGTCTAAATTGTGGGCTAAAGTTAATTTGTTTCTTGGGTTCCTTGGGTTTATTGGGTTAACTCAAGAAACTCAATGAACTCAACAAACCCAATAAACTTAAAACGGCCTTGACAACCCTCTTTCTTATCAATTATTTTATTTCTCAATGATGCGGGCATAGCTCAGCTGGTAGAGCATTGGCTTCCCAAGCCAAGGGTCGCGGGTTCGATCCCCGTTGCCCGCTCCAAAGAAAAATCAAGGGGTTACAGCATCGACGCTGTAACCTCTTTTCCGTTAGTGTCCATAGTAGGTGTCCACCGCTCAAGCGAATCCCCCTTCCGAATTTATGCTGTCACATTTTGGTGTGTCCCATTTTGGTGTTGACAGGGAGTTTAAACCGAAGTTCCTCCATTATCAAGAGAGTAACCTACTGATCCCGAAACTATTTTTAAAAAACGGGCCTTCAATTACATGACTACAGCGCAAGAAGCTGGAAAGCCCGTTCCTGAAGCGGAGATTTCTCCGTTAATTGGTAAAACGTGGGACCCTTTGGATCCGATTTGATTCGACAGCGATTTCGACATCGAGTCCCAAGTTCCATCAGGAGAGTATCGAAACTCTGTACAATCAAACCCTCAGAAGTGAAACGAAGGTTCTTTTTCTTCTTCGCGGACGCGGACGGTTGGGCCGGTTTCACCGGGTCTCGTTTCTT
>JAGXTA010000077.1 GCA_018333535.1 Deltaproteobacteria bacterium
GAAGTTGCCGAAATGAAACAAGGCGTTTGAGACAAAGCAAGAGATGAATGCGATACAGTTGAGAAGGTTTAAGATCAGGACGCGGTCCTCTATCAGGACAAGGAAAAGAAAGTTCGCGATCGATCTTTTCATCTGGAATGATAGCCGAAATGTTTTTGAGTAATGGTTCCATGGTGCCTCCTGTCGGAGAACATCATAAGTCGAAAATAAGGAATTTGCCAGCTTTGGAAAAAATGAGATTTGTGAAATGTTTTCAATGCCTTAAACTAAAACCCCGATCACCCTCTTATAGCGAGAAGAAAGGGGAGGGATCGGGGAATTTATAATCTCCCAGAGCTCTTCAAGATTGGTAAAGCCTCTGCTTCCTTTTGTCCCCACCTCTTCCACAAGCCCTACAAGGTTATGAGGTTTGCCCTTCTTATAGCGGTAAATGCGAAGGATATAGGTCTTCACATTAATCCCCGTGCATAGCGCTTGTCTGCGGAAGGCAGGCAAAGCGCATGGCGTACTTAAGTCTTTCGTTCATTTTTTAGAGAGGTTCATAACACAGAGGAGATAACAGATAGATAACAGATTCAAAAAAAATAGATGGGGATAAGGGGATAGGGAGATAGGGTGATGGGGGAGACGCTGGGAATCGGGATAAAAGATTACGGTAGAATAATAAACCTTGACAAATTTTCCAAAACGTAATACATTTGTGCTGGATCGTATAACTATTTTGTTTGAGGTTAGAAATTTATGGCTACTGTTAAAACTTTATCTAAAGGTCAAATAGTCATACCTGCTGAGATGAGAAAGAGGTATCATATAGAACCCGGTACGGAGATGCAGATCATGGAGTATGGTGGAATTATCTATCTTATTCCCCCCGTCAAAGATCCCATCCATGCAGCTTGTGGGCTTTTACCTTCCAAGCCCTCCCTCTCAGAGAGACTCCTCAGAGAACGAAAAGAGGAGTTCCGATAATGGATAGAGGGCCTTTTATTTTTGATAGTCACGCTTTATTGAAGTTCTTTCAGAAAGAAAAGGATTATGAGAAAGTCATTCATCTTCTGGAAGAAATTAAAAGTTCAGGGGTTACCAAATATATCAATGCCATTAATCTCGGCGAAATCATCTATGCAACAAAAAGGGAATTTGGGGACCAAAAGAAATTGGAGGTTCTGGCAAATATTGAAAGGCTAAACTTTACCGTATTACCAATCCCCAATAACTTGATATTCCAGGCTGCAGAACATAAAGCTCAATACAATATTTCTTATGCTGACTGCTTTACCCTTGCTTCTGCTATAGAACATAAGGCCATTTTAGTCACCGGAGATCCAGAATTCAAAAAAGTAGAACACTTAGTGGAAATAATGTGGGTATGATAAACTCCCAATAGGTTATGCAATTAGATTCACAGGCTGCCCGTCCTCCGTAGCAGAGCTTCTGCGGAGGATGGAAAGCCCGGCCACAAACATGTATCGCAGGCACGATATTTTTTAGGCAAGTAGTGGTGATCTCGTAAAAAGTCTGAAAAGGAGATTTTTGTCATTCCTGCGCAAGTCCCGCTCTTAGCGGGATATTTTCATATAGTTAGAATTCTCTGGATTCCCGTTTTCACGGGAATGACGACTTTTTACGATTCCATCAGTAGTGACTTATAAATGGCTTCGGTTTCTGGGGAGGGTTCGATTTCGAGGGTTGAAGATAAGATTCTTTTACAGCGGTTGTAAACGGACAGGGCCTTGGCTTTTTGGCCAAGATGTTGATAGCAATTCATAAGCCCTTGATAGAATTCTTCGCCAAGATTATCCACTTCCAGACCCCGTTGGTAACATCCAATCGCTTTTTCCCATTGCTCTGTTTTTTCCCAGTAATGGCCTAACCATGTGACACCCCGTAAAAACTGACCCCTCGAGTGCTCTCGAAGAGATATCATCCAGGACTGTTCAATTTCTCCAGCGAGGAAAGGACCCCTATATACTTCCAATCCTTTCTGAATAAATTGGATAACATTTTCTGCCGACCCTTTTTTTTCTTCGTTCTCTGCCTGCCTTAATAATCGTTCGAATGCCCAGACATCCACCCAGCAATGTCTATCTTCCAGTGTTAGTTTTCCCTCTCTTAGCTGGATGGCTTTATCGTGGCCGATCAACTGACGGAGTCGGTGTAAGTTGGTTACAAATGAATGGTGCGCATCGTCACCATCCGCTTCAGGCCATAGGGCATCTGCGATCTTACCCTCTTGCACCTCTCTTCCTCCCAGGGCAATCAATGTCTTCAGCATGGAAAGAGGTTTTTGTTGGACCTTTCTCGAAAATTGAATTGGGTTTCCATCTCTTTCCACCCTGAATTGACCCAGGGTATAAATTTTTAAAGGCCAGGGCCAGTTTTCTAAATGGAGCGCCGCCCGGTCGGGAACGATACGGAATCTGCGAATGAACTCTTGCACATATTCAACCTCAATCCCGGCTTCGAGTGCTTTGATGCAGAGTCTGGTCGTATCAGAAGGGTGAGGGGGACCCCAGGTACTGAAATACCCCCCTTCCTTTCCTAAAACAAATGCTTTTCTGAGAGACATCAAGCCTGATTGTTCCTCACCTTGACCGAAGGCAAAGTGGGCTTGGGCCAAATGCGCAGCATATTCATTGTTTTTGCCCCTTATATCCCGGGAAAAATTGAAGGCTTGGGTTAGATGATCTTCCGCTTCTCGGTGCCTTCCAAGTTCATGCATTACATAAGCATTCTGTATCTGGCACCAGCCCGTAATGAGAGTAAACCCAGTTTCAATCCTCAATTTAGTTGCTTGCTCTATATGAAGTAATGCTTGTCTAAGATCCCCCTGAAACAAAGCTTCCTGGGTTTTTGCACTATGATAGATGCAGAGGTCCCATGGTTTGAAACTGCGTAGAGACGAGGTCATTTGCTCAAGTAATCTTTTGGCCACTGGATAATCGTTTATACCGAGGGCGCTTGTTGCACCGTGATATAATAAAATTGGGTCAAACATGTGGATGCCGGTGGTTTGCGATAACTCCAGGCCTTCGGATACTGCCTTTAGGCACTTTTCATGTAATCCCACATACCTATAATATGCAGCCTCTATTGCTCCCAATCTATAGTGAACGTCCTAAATAAAGTGACATAATGACATTATCTTTTTTGGCTTCCAAGTTTGGGAGCGCTTAAAAACTGAGGACACCAATTCTTCAAATGTCTCATAATAGGTATCCGTTGTTTCCTCATATCGCATGGTTCGCCACAGCATCTCTTGGGGGTTGAGCTCGGGATGATACTTGGGAATGTAGTTTATTGCCAATCGCCTATGATAGGAAAGAAATTCCGTAATCCGTTTCCCCTTATGCCAACGGGCTTGATCCACCCAGAGATCAATCACCACTTGTTGATAACGAAGAAGGATACTCTTAAGCATCGCAAGAAATCCGTCGGTATTGCCTTTTTCTTGACGCACCATCCCATGAGTGCCCGCAAGGGGATTGACCCATCCAAAGACATTCAGCCTTTTGTGATGCTGGCTCTTTGTCAAGATCAAAGGTTGCTTTCCTTTCTTCACCCAAATCCTTCCCAGCTTGGGATGAAGACAAAACCCCGCTTCGTCAGAAAAAAGGAGGAGTCGTTTTCCCTTACTTCTCTTGGTCGTCAGGAGTTTTTTTTACGGTCTTCCGAAACTCCTCCACCCCTTCCGTTGTGGCTTGAGCATAACGATAAATCGGTTGCCGCAAAGAAAACCCCAATCGACGAATCCATCGCTGTGATTGACGCACCTTCAATCGAACCCCGTGAATCCGTTCAAGATACTCTACGACCACCACCCCATCCCACCGGTTTCGCTTCAAACCCAATGCCCGGGGGCTCTTTTCTAAGTCCTTCTCCAAAGCCCTCTGTATCTTTTCGTCAAGACGGCAAGGACGCCCCGGTTGTTTCCTCGCCTCTACCGCCAAGATTCCCTTCTCGTTTACTCCTTGGATCCATCTCACGACGCTCCAGCGGGTTAGGCCAAAGAGGCTGGCAATCTGGGATGATTTCCAGCCTTCGAAAAGGAGAAGCAGAGCAGCGATACGTATCCCAATCCAGGCTCCCGGTATCTTCTCTGCCACCTCTAATAGGGCTTCTCGGGTCACAGTTTTGTTTGTTATTGTCAATGCTTTCATGGCATCCCTCCCGAAAGTTTTTGAACATCTTTCGGAAGGTATTATACATAAAACCCAAATTTATGTCTACTTATTTATGACGTTCACTATAATTTGAATTAAAGGAGTAGACTCCTTAGATTGAGACCACTTCCTTAAGGAGTCAATGGCCAGAAGCGCCTTCGCAAAATCGCCTGTATTCACTCGATAGAATGCAACAGTTGAAATGGTTTGTAGTTTAAGGTTTAGGTTTGAAGACCTTTCGGCAAGCGAAAGAGCGCGCTCCCCCCAGGTTTCGATCTCAGGGTTCTGTGGCTGCCCGTATACCAATGCAGAGAACATGGCAGAAGTAAACCGAAGCTCGATATCCTCAGAAGGAAATTTCTTAAAACGATGCCCAAGTTCTTCAAGGACAGGTATCCATCGGTCAATTGGGCTAAAGTTCACCTGTCCATAAATAATTGAATGAACAATGCCCCAGCAGGCAAGGATGATTTCGGCTACTTCCCCTTGAGTCCTAAATTTTTCATAGGCTTTCTCAAAATAGGGTTGACTCTGCGCGGGGTCAAACGGCAGACAACATGTGCCCCTCCAGTAAAGAAGCCACGGATTATTCTCCACCGTATCACTTGGAAGGTTACTCAACCACTCTTCGAGCGGACGATATCGCCCCTGCTCCACCATCGATGGGGCCTGTTTCATAATCAAACGAACCATTTCATTCCAGTCGCCATTGTTGCGGAGGAGCGAAACTGCGGCTTCCGGCTGACCGTTCATTTCAAGAAGTATGGCTGCACGGCGAAGAAAGACCGATAGGGTGTCCTGAGAAAAAGTTTTTTTTGCGCGGGAAAGTAAAAACTCTCTGAAGAGCGGGTGATATTGATAGATAGGCTCGGTAATGAAACGTTTTTCTGTAAAGTAATTATTTCGGCTCAGTGTGGAAAGGATCTGGTTGGCATGGGGTAGGTCAGTGAGCGCTTCAGCCATTTTCACCGTCATTTTAGGTAGAAAGACCGTCTTGAGGAAAAACTCTCTGGTCTCTTCATCCGTTTTATTGAAGAGTTCATTTCCAAAATAATCAAAGATCTCCTCTGGGGTTAGCTTCCCGACCACCTGATGCTGAGTCCCCCCCTTCACGCTCTCTAACATCAGGATCAATCCAGTTGCCCACCCATCTGTTGTATCATGTAGGTGTCGGATCGTCTCTTTTGATAATTTCCGCTTTGACCGTAAACGGAGGATGGAACCCGACTCATCCACGGTTAGACGAAGCTCATCCCATCCAAGTAAATTCATTTGATTGCTGGCCCGCAATCGAATTAAAGCTGGAGGAGGATCGCTCCGGTTGATCAGGAAGACGTTAATTCCTTCAGGAATTCTGGATAACCCATTGAGGATCACCTCGTGAAATGGTGAATCAGATGGGACCTCTTGGTAGTTATCGAAAACTAACACAAATCCCCCCCTTCCCCCCTTTACTAAAGGGGGGTGAGGGGGGATTAAACGACTAAAAAGACTCTCAAAATATCTTTGTGTAAATGTGGGAATGCCTTGAAGATATTCTGGAGTGAGAAGGGGCAAGGGTTTCCGCTTTCGAGGTAAAGCCCTTCTTGCGGCCTGACCCAAGTAATAGAAAAATGTTGCTGGATCTGCGTCGCCTTCGTCTATCTGGTACCAAAGGCAAAGGATTTTGCGACCATCGAGATAGTTTGCAACGAGAGTGGTCTTTCCGGAGCCAGCAGGTCCTGAAACCCAAATGATCGGCTGTTTCCGCATGTGATCAAGCGCGCGAAACAACCGTTTTCTGGGAAAGACTCCCGTGAGGACAGGAGGGGATACCTTGCTCATCAGACAGGAATAACCTCCTTAAGCCCTTCTTTTATGGTACGGTGTCAGTCTACAAAAAACGAACGAAAGAGTCAATGTTATTTATGTGTGTTTGATCCCCCTTTACACGGAGCCTTCGATCAAATAAGATAAAGAGGTGATGACAGCCCGGAAGATATGGACGCGTGATTTTATTCTCAGTTTCTTTGCTCAGGTTGCCTTCTCCTCTGTCTTCTTTACGCTCATCCCCACCCTTCCCATCTACCTCTCAAGATTGGAAATGACAGAAGCAGGAATTGGCGTCCTGATCGGAGCGCTCAGCGTCTCCTCGCTCGTCCTGAGGCCTTTTGTGGGAAAAGCCCTTCTCGGGGGCCGGGAGAGAAACTTCATGATCGCAGGAGCCCTTCTCTTCGCCCTCTCCTCGGCCGCTTACCTCATCGCCAAACCCTTCTGGCCTTTTTTAGTTGTCCGAATTTTTCAGGGCATAGGATTGGCCCTCTTTGCAACGGCCTCTTTCACACTGGTTGCGCGGATCAGTCCATCGGCCCATCGGGGACAGAGCCTCAGCTTTTTCTATCTCGCCATCAATGTTGCCTTTGCACTTGCTCCATCCTTTGGAATGGCCCTTATCAACCATTTCAACTTTCCCGTCCTGTTTCTGGCCTGCGCGGGTCTATCGCTGGGGGCCCTCTTGATCTCCCTGCAATTAAAAGGGCTGGATCTGGATCAGGCAGAAGAATCATCGCGCAAGCAACCCCTCCTGAGCCGGGAAGCCCTTCCTGCCGGGATCATGGCTTTCCTGGGGAGTTTCGTATGGGGCGCGGTGATGGCCTTTTTCTCTCTCTTTGCGCTCCATCACGGCGTTGCCAATTCAAGTCTTTTTTTTGCGGCGGTGGCCATCACCCTCATCCTGGGCCGCGGCCTGGGTGGAAAAATTCTGGACCTCTATTCGAGGGAAAAGGTGCTTCTTCCCTGCATGGTTGCTCAGACCCTTGCAATGGCCATCTTAGCCTTTTCTTCCTCTTTGCCCTTGTTCATCCTCGCGGCTGTGATCTGGGGAATGGGAAACGCCTTCTACTATCCCACACTGGTGGCCTATTCGATCGATTTTGCCGGTTCCTCAAGAGGACCGGCCATAGGGACCTATATGGCGCTTTCTGATTTTGGGATCGGCATAGGCTCCGTAGTCATGGGAATTGTCCTCCACCTGACAAACTACACGGTTATGTTTCTTTGCCTCTCTCTCATGGGAGCAATCAATCTCTTGTATTTCTATTACTTTGTCATAAAAGGAAGCAAGCAATATGCCCATCTATGAGTATCGTTGCAAAGAGTGCGGAAAGATATCCGAGTTCCTCCTGATCCGAACCGATGAGAAGTTTACACCCCAATGCAAACGATGCAACAGCAAAAAGATGACGAGAGTCCTCTCCAGGGTGAGGGTGATCCGCTCCGAGGAGAGCCGAATGGAGAGCCTGGCTGATCCATCGAAGTGGGGCGACATCGATGAGAAGGATCCGAAGAGCATGGCCAAATGGATGAAGAAGATGGGTAAGGAGATGGGCGAAGACATGGGGGAGGATGTAGACCAGATGGTAGAGGGGGCCATGGAAGAAGAAATGGCTTCAAGCTCAGAAGAAGGCCTCGAAGATTAAGCGCTCACCCAGACTTTTAAATCCGTTGATTTTTTTCCCCAATCTGGTAAACTCGTACCTAATTCAAAATATCTAATCAATAAACAATTGACAAGAAGGCTAAGCACCTTGCCGAGACCTGGAAGACTTAGGGAAGCGGACACGGTTAATGTCAAAGTGTCCCAGAACAATTGAAAGATGAGGGGGGATGAGATTTCTGAAAAAATATAAGTGAACGAATTCAGCAACGTCCCCCGGACTTCCTGACGAGCAGAGGGAGTTGAATGATTATTTCGGAAACGACCGGAATGTCTCCTTGAGTGAAAAGCCACACCCACCCCAAAGCGATGATGTTTTCATAGATACTGTTCACAATGTGGCCATGCTTAAAGGCCGGGTGAAGACAAAATCAACCGGAGATGCTGCCTCCAGACTTTACAAGCACGGCGGTCTTTCTTTAATGGAAATGCTGGTTCCTTGGATTGAAATTCAACCTGTCTAAGACTTTATTTATGCTCCCATTAAATCATCTTACCTCAATGAGAGAGGGACATGTGGAGGTGATTGATTCAGTCAAAAAGGAAGGATAAGAAAAGGATAAAAAAATGATGACCCTTCGCCAGTTTTCCCTTAAACCAGAATCCATCCCAGCATCTACTTCTTGGTATTTAGCTGATCTTGGTGAAGCCCGCGGCAAACAGGATCTCTTCACAAAACAGTCTCCTCAGAAGCTGAAAGTCTTGCGTGAGAACGCAATGATTGAAAGTGCAGTCTCTTCAAATCGAATTGAAGGAGTTACTGTTGATCAAACCCGCATTCGTACTCTCGTCTTCGGGAGACCGGTGTTGCGTGACCGGGATGAAGAAGAAGTGCGGGGTTACCGGGACGTACTCAAACTTATTCATGAACAAGGTAAGAGCCTACCTGTGTCAGAGGAAACTATTTTGAATTTCCATCGATTGTGTCGTGGTGATATATGGGATGCGGGGAAATACAAAGAAAGAGATGGCGATATTATCGAAAGGTATGCCAATGGTCGGGAGCGGATAAGGTTCAAGCCTGTTGAGGCAACCAAAACCCCAACCTTTATGCATGACTTGATCGAAATATGGGACCACTGTATTTTTGAAAGATGGGTGCATCCTCTTATCGCTATGGCAGCCTTTAACCTTGATTTTCTTTGCATACATCCATTTAGGGATGGAAATGGTCGAGTTTCACGTCTATTGCTTTTACTTCAATGCCACCACCTGGCCTATGAAGTTGGCCGTTATATAAGTCTCGAACGGCTAATCGAGCAGAACAAAGACCGCTATTATGAGACATTGGAACAGAGTTCCGACCGCTGGCACGATGGCAAGCATAACCCTTGGCCTTATATTAACTACGTTCTTTATACTCTCAAAACTGCTTATCAAGAGTTTGAAGAGAGGGTTGGGCAGATCACTTCTCCCAAAGGCGCTAAGACCGAACTTGTACTGAGTGTTATTCAGCGGCATCTTAGCCCTTTTCGGATTTCCGACATTCAGAAGGAATGTCCGGGTGTAAGTTTGGACTTAATCCGTTTAGTGTTGAAGAATCTACGGTCATCTGGGAAGGTCAAATGTCTCGGCAGGGGACAGAGCGCTGAGTGGGAGAAAACGACGAAATGGAAATAGGTAATACCCAATTAATTAGGTAGTGAATTAGGTATTTAATGTTATGCTTTCCCTCTTGTCTTCCTGTAACAATATTCCTCCTCCCCATTGAGAGACTGTGTCACAATGGGGAGGGTGAGGGTGGGGGTGAAGAGGACGAAAATGGGAGCGAATAGAGGGTGATCGGGGTTTTCACGAAAACAGGGGTAATTTGAGCTGATCGAGCAACCGATTTGATGTTTTTTTCAGTTGCTTTCCGTGAGTTTCTTTCAAGCGAACAAGAGTAGTTAAAAGTTTTGCCGAATCAACCAAGAGGCTTGCAAATTCAGCAAGAGACAAGCTGTTGATGAAAAGAGATTTCAACATGAACCGATTTTTATCTTCGTTGAATGCTGGTTCGGCAA
>JAGXTA010000078.1 GCA_018333535.1 Deltaproteobacteria bacterium
AAATCCAATTAAAATTCAAAGGGTTAACGATCGGATGGAAACAAAATCTATCTGGCTCGATTTTTGCTCTTATATTTCTTACTGGTCATTAGACCAGCCTTATTCAAAATATTAAACAGAAAAAGAGATATGGCAAAACTAATTACCGGAGGTCTGGGTTTTTTAGGTACTTATCTCGCTCATTCTCTCTTGGCAAAAGGCGAAGAGGTTGTGCTTTTTGATATCATTACACGCTCTCCCCTCATTCACGATATTAAGGATAAGGTAAAAATTGTTCAGGGCGACCTCGCCTCATGGGCAGAAGTCCTGGAGGTAGTTAAACAGAATAAAATAGATGGCATCTACCATACGGGCGCTCTCCTTTCCGCTTCTGCAGAAGAGAAGCCGATCACTGCATATCAGGTCAATGCAGGGGGAACGTTTAATATTCTTGAAGCCGCAAGACTCTTCAATGTTAAGCGAGTGATCTTTACAAGTACCATTGCGAGCTATGGTCTGGGTCTCCATAAGGTTAATGAAGATACCATCCAAATGCCTATCTCCATGTACGGGGTAACAAAAGTTTTCTCTGAAAGGCTTGGCGAGTACTACAACAGAAAATTTGGAGTCGACTTCCGAGCCGTAAGGCTTCCTTCGATTATTGGACCCGGGAGGGGAGCCGGTGGAGCTTCAGCCTATAGCACCTTGATGATCTCAGAACCGGCTCTAAAAAAATCATATGCGGTGACGGTCGAGGAAGATGTCATCATGCCGATCCTTTATATCAAGGATTGCGTGGACTGTCTGATGCGTTTATACGAAGCGGACAATGCTAAATTAAAAAGAAGAGTCTACTGCATAGCAGGCTTTTCACCTACTGCAAGAGATATTGTGGACGAGGTGAAAAGGGTCATTCCCAAGGCAGACATTGAATTTAAGCCAGATTGTGAATTAACGGAAATTGTCCGGAGCTGGCCAAAATATCTTGATGAATCCAGGGCCGGTGAGGAATGGGGGTGGAAAACGAAGTATTTTCTTAAAGAGACCGTAGAGGATTTTGTCAGAGAGGTTCAGGCCCATCCTGAGATTTATGGCTAAAAGGATTTTTGATTACACCGATTAGGAGCGGATTACACGGATTAAGAAAGTGGGCATAAAGTAGTTTTTCAGAGCTCTCGTAGATTTTGCTTGACAACCTTTCCGATTCATTATATTGAAGCCGTGAACAAGAGGGAGAAGGTTTCAGTGATTTCAACTTATTCATCATGAAAGGAGGAAACGTATGAAAAGAATTGCAGTCTTAATAACCATTGTTTTTGTACTAAGCCTATTGGTCGTCCCGTTGGTGATGGCCCAGGGAAAACCAGCCCCGGCCAAAGAACCGGCAAAGGCTCCCGCCAAAGCAGCAGCCAAACCTGTACTGTCTAAGGAACCCATCAAAATCGGGGCCATCTACGATTTTGCCGGACCCTGCTACATGTATTCTGAGACCGGAATGCTTGGGCTTAGAATTGCCGTTGAAGAGATTAATGCCAAAGGAGGAATATTAGGGAGAAAAATTGATGTGGTCGTCCGGGATACAGAGGCAAAGGTTGACGTAGCCGTCAGGGAAGTCAAGGACCTGTTGCTCAGGGAAAAAGTGAACTTTCTAATCGGACCCTGCAGCAGTGGCACAGGATTGGCCATGCAGGTTGTTCACTCAGAATATAAAACGATAAGAATTTCCGCAATCGCCAATACCGAAGGCCAAACTGTGGATAAATTTTCACCCTACTTTTTCCAGGTCGTTCCCAACACCTACATGGAAGCCACTGCGGCAACCCGATACCTTAATAAAAAGGTCCCCGCCGCAAAGAAGTTCTGCACGATCAACCCCGATTATGAATTTGGACGCCGGGAGGCTGCGGCTTTCGCAGAGGAAATAAAGAGATTAGTGCCTGACGCTGAAATCTTATACGAAGCCTGGCCGAAGTTCGGGGAAAAAGATTATACGGCCTTCATCACCGCCATCATGGCGAAGAAACCCGATGCGGTTCACAGCTCCCTCTTTGGGGGAGATCTGGTGGCTTTTACCAAGCAGGCTGCTCCGTATGGCTTTTTCGAAAAGACCCCTTTTATTGCGCTCTATGACCTTCCGGTCCTGATTGCTTTGGGGCCTGACGCCCCGGAAGGGACCTTTGCATTTGCACGGGGCGACTTTTTCCAGGATCCCAACCCAAAGATGATGGCCTTTGTCGATAAATTTAAAAAGGCTCGAGGAACCTATCCCGACGGATGGGCGGTCATGAACTACGACGCCGTCTACCTTCTGAAGGCGGGCATCGAAAAGGCAAAGACGATCGAAACTGAGGCTGTGGTGAAAGCGCTTGAGGGATTATCTATTGACAGCCTGAGAGGGACTTTTAGCATTCGACCATTGGACCACATGGGTAGCGTTCCCTGCTACCAGGGTACCATCGCAAAAGACCCGGCTTATCCTTTTAAAATCTGGAAAGATATTACCAGGGTTCCCGGGGAGCAGGTATTGCGTCCGGAAGCCAGCGTGAGAGAAATCTGGAAGAAAACAGGAGTGGTTAGGTAAAGCAATGTCAAATGACAAAGTTCAAATGCCAAATCAAATCCAAAGCTCAAATGTTTTTACGTTTTAACTTTTAACATTCATTTGACATTTGAGTTTTGACATTTGAACTTGGGGTATCAATGTATGTCCTTTGATGTCCTCTTCAACCAGTTTATGAGTGGAATCGCCCGGGCGTCCCTTCTTTTTCTGGTCGCCTCGGGCCTTTCCCTTACTTTCGGAGTTCTGAGGGTCCTCAATTTTGCTCATGGATCCCTCTATATGCTCGGGGCTTTTGTCACCTACACCATCTGGAAAACCCTTCTCATTCCGGTCGTCGGTTTCTATGTTGCAACATTTCTGGGCGCCTTGGTGATGGGAGGGGTTGGTATCATAATAGAATTTTTCTTGCTCAGACGCCTCTACGCCAGAGGATGGCCGGAGCAACTCTTGGCCACCTATGCGATCGTCTTGATCATCACCGATATTGTTAAATGGGGTTGGGGCGGAGAATTTCTCTCCATCCCAAGACCCAAACCCTTTACCGGAGCGGTCCTCCTATTCGGATTTCCATTTCCCTCCTACAATTTCTTCATTATTCTATTAGGTTTAACCGTCGTCATTTTTCTCTGGTGGCTCATTTATAAAACCCGTTTCGGCGACATCATCCGGGCGGCCGCCCATGACCGGGAGATGGTCTCTGCCTTGGGGATACCCATCCCTTGGTTATTCACATGGATCTTCGTCCTTGGGTCCCTCATTGCCGGTTTAAGCGGGGCGGTCACCGCTCCATTCGGCTCCATTGCACTTGGCATGGATGTAGAAATTATCGTTGAATGTTTTGCTGTAGTTGTCATCGGTGGGATGGGAAGCCTTCCTGGAACTCTTCTTGGCTCTCTTATCGTTGGGCAAGTCTATGCCTTCGGAATTATGTTTAAACCAGAATTAGCCCTGGCTTTCATTTTTATGGTCATGGCCGCGGTTCTCATCGTCCGTCCGTGGGGCATCTTCGGAAGGCCGGAAAGGTAAGCAACATATCGGAACAATGGAATGTTGGAATAATGGAATGATGGAAAACAAAATCCTTAAGAACCCATAATTCCAATCTTCCATTATTCCATGGAGTTACTTTAATGATGCAGAGATCTGAAGTTGCAGTCAACAATTCCACAATCAAAAGAAGCTGGTGGTTGATTCTTCTTATCATCGCCTTTTTAATCGCTCCTTTGGTCATGTCGAAATTTTACCTCACCATTCTCTGCGAAGCATTGGTGATGAGCCTGTTTGCGCTCAGCTTCAATCTCCTCTTTGGTTACATGGGGCAACTCTCTTTTGGCCAGGCGGCTTTTTACGGACTGGGCGGATATGTCGTAGCCATGCTCATCACCAAACTCCAATTTAACTTTTGGCTCAGTCTGGCCGCAGGGGCTGGGATGGCAGGCCTTGTGGGGCTCATCGTAGGCTATTTTTGTGTCCGATTGCGAGGGATCTACTTTGCGGTATTGACCCTTGCTTTTGGCCAGCTTATTTTTGTCATCATCTTCAAATGGCATAAATTTACGGGGGGCGATGATGGCATTCAAGGGGTTTTTCCGCCTGAATATTTAAGGTCAATAGAAGCCTATTATTACCTCATCTTTTTTGTTTGCGCTATTTCAGCTTTCATCTTATGGCGCATTGTGAATTCGCCCTTCGGTCAAGCCCTGAAAGCGATGCGCGAGAATCCTGAAAGAACGGAATTCCTGGGGATCCATATCGCCCGATATCAGCTCATTGCTTTTGTCATTGCGGCCGCCTTTGCCGGTCTGGCTGGAGCGGTCTGGGTTCCTTTCTACCGGTCCGTTGCACCATCCTATCTGACCTGGATTAAATCAGGCGAGCCGGTCATGGCAGCCATTCTCGGGGGGCCCAACATCTTCTTCGGGCCGGTCTTGGGAATGTTCATCATGACCTTCGTTCATTCTTACATCCTTGGGTTCACCCATTTCTGGCCTGTGATCATGGGAACGATCATTCTGATCATCATCTTCGTTTTGCCCGGTGGTATTCTTGAGTTTGCCAAAGTGAAGATCACGGAGAGACGGGAGAAGGCAAAGATAGCAAAGGGGCAAACATAAACATGCTTCTCCAGACGCAGAGCATCACAAAGGAATTTGGAAAGCTTCGGGCTGTCAATCAAGTCAGCCTCGATATTCACAAAGGGGACATTCACGCCATCATCGGCCCGAACGGCGCCGGCAAATCCACCTATTTTAATCTTATTACAGGTTATCATCCGGCGACTTTCGGAAAGGTTTTATTTAAAGATAAAGAGATCACCCATCTTCCTGCCTATACCCGATGCACCCTTGGAATCACTCGGTCTTTTCAGATCACCAGTATCTACCCCAAGTTCACTGTTTATGAAAGTGTACTCATGGCATTGTTATCTCATCGAAAAGTCACTCTCAAATTCTTCTCGTCGGCAAATAAATTCTTCAAAGAAAAGGTCTGGAATATATTGGAGGACGTAGAATTGGCTAATCAGGCCAATACTCTTGGAGATTCCATATCTCATGGCGACAAAAAGCGATTGGAACTGGCCATCACCCTCGGAACCGAACCTGAACTGTTGCTCCTGGATGAACCGACCTGTGGCATGTCTCCCGAAGAGACGGAAAGCACCATGGCGCTCATTCAAAAATTATCAACAGAAAGAGGAATAACCATTCTCTTTACCGAACATGATATGAGTGTTGTATTTGGAATCGCCAAACGGATATCGGTGCTTCATCAAGGCACCTTGATTGCGGACGGATCCCCACAAGCAGTGAGAGCCAGCGAAGAGGTTCAGAAAGTATACCTGGGGGGCACGGCATAACATGCTTGAAGTAAACGGAATTCATACTTATTATGGAACAAGCCACATTCTTTTCGGCATCTCTTTTGAGGTCAAACAAGGAGAAGCCGTTTGTCTCTTGGGGAGGAATGGAGCCGGGAAGACGACGACCTTCAGGAGCATCATCGGCCTTACACCGCCAAAATCGGGAAGCATTAAATTCAAGGAAAACGAAATTATTGGGAAACCTCCTTACCGTATTGCCAGGATGGGGATCGGTTATGTGCCGGATACACGTCGTATCTTCCCCGATTTAACCGTTCGGCAAAATATTCTTGTCGCTCGGAGAGAAACAGAAACGACCACCTGGAATCTGGAGCGCATTTATAGCCTCTTTCCAAAACTTAAAGATCTGGATACTCACATGGGAAACCATCTCAGCGGAGGTGAACAACAGATGCTCACCGTCGCCCGAACTCTCATGACCAATCCTGACCTTCTCCTTTTGGATGAACCCGGGGAGGGATTGGCTCCTCTGGTCATTCAATCTATGAAAGAGCAGCTCGGGGAGATTAAAAAATTAGGTGTCACAATGCTCATCTGCGAGCATAATGTGGGACTTGCCACCGCTTTAAGCGACCGCGGTTACGTCATTGATAAAGGAACCATCCGTTATCAGGGAACCATCGTTGAATTACAAAAGAATGAAGAAGTGAGAAAGAAATATCTCATGGTTTGAGTTTCGCTCCCCCTGCCCCGGACAAACTTCCACCTTAAAGCCGAAAGGAATCGGATTGTTGTGAGCCAGGGAAAATCGATTCACGAACTTAAAATCGGAGATTCGGCCCAGATCTCCAAGACCATTACAGAAGAGATCGTCAACGAGTTCGCCCGGGTGACCGGGGATACCAATCCGGTCCACACCGACCAGGCTTATGCGGAAAAAACAAGATTCAAAGGGAGGATCGCCCATGGGGTTTACTCCCTCGGGCTCTTCTCCACCATCCTGGGAAATATCCTGCCGGGGTATGGAACGATCTTTCTTTCCCAGGAGGTCACGTTTCTTGCTCCTGTTAGAATCGGAGATACGATCACTGCCAGGGTTGAGGTCGTTGAGCTCCTTGCCGAGAAAAACAGGGCAAAATTCAGAACAACCTGTACCAATCAGGATGGAACGGTCGTGGTCGACGGATTCGCCTGGGCCATGCCTCCCACAAACCAATAACGAAGTCTTCCCTAAAATTCGGCTGAAGGCTCTGCAGTTGTCAAGGCAGAGAGCTTCACTTTTTAACGATTAACTCAGCATCCACCTCTTTTCCAAAATCCTCATCAAGAGCACCCTGTAGTTTTTGAAAATCCTCCATCTTATTAAATTCGATAACGAGTTCTCTGTCATCTAACACTTTCAACCTTCCAAATCGATTCACCACTTCGATCGTTTTCGATGGATCTACCGTCACCCATCCCTTCATTCGCCGGACTAACTCATCTCCAGTGAAGGCTCGTTCGATATGAAGATCCACTCGCCTCTGCTTTGCTTCCCATCCGATCAGGGCTGGCTGAACGATCATGGGGGTCACGGGGTCATGCATCGCCGCACACCGAAACCACAATTTTGCTCGTATCATCTGTAATTTTCTCCTTTAATGTCTCTGAAGCTCTCCATGTTTGACAGTTTACTCAACCTGATAAGGTTGGACGTCGTCCAATCCATGGTCGGGCGGACTCAAGTTGCGCTGCCAGTCGAAAAAGTGTGGCTTCGTCCCCGAACCGTCCAACAAAATGGACACCCACCGGAAGCCCCTCACCATTCCAGTAAAGAGGAACAGTCATCGCTGGTAGACCAGTGGCGTTGCAAATGGGTGTGAAGGGAACGAAAGCCTCAGCACGGCGAAGACCCTGCAGAGGTTTATCCGGAGGTGAATCGAAAGCTCCCAGAACCACCGGAGGTTCCGCAAGCGTGGGAGTCAGCCAGACATCAACCTTCTGAAAAAAACGGGCGATATCCCTGGCGACGCGCTGAAGAAATGTCAGAGAAAGCAAATAAGACGAAGCACTTTGTTGACGCCCCATCTCATAAAGAGCCCAAGTGAGCGGTTCAAACTGCTCTGGCTTCGGACTCCTTCTTGTAGCAAGTCCCAGTGCATTGATGATCCAGGCACATCCGGCCGACCAGATCACCATAAAGGCTTGTCTCACCAACTCTCCATTGATCTCCGGAGAAGTCTCAACCAATTCATGCCCAAGTTCTGCACATAGGCCGACCGCATCCATGACCGCAGTGATGCAATCGTCATGGACCTTCGAACCTGTGGGAGGTTGGGTGGTAAAACCGATGCGAAGCCTACCCGGATCGGCCCCCACTTCTTGAAGGAACGGACGTGCCGGAGGTGGCGCCCAATAAGGATCGCCGTCAGCAGGACCTGAAGTGGCATCGAGAAGGGCAGCGCTATCCCTCACGGAGAGGGTAAGAGCATGATCTGCAACCAATCCACTAAAAATGTCCCCGAAATCAGGCCCCAGAGGATTGCGAGCCCGCGTTGGTTTAAGACCGAAGAGCCCGCAACACGAAGCCGGTATCCGGATAGACCCACCTCCGTCATTTCCGTGAGCCATTGGAACGAATCGGGCAGCCACGGATGCCGCCGCTCCTCCGCTGGAACCGCCTGAAGTGCGATGGATATTCCAGGGATTTCGGCATGGGCCGAACAGGCGGGGTTCAGTGGTCGGAAGGATGCCTAACTCAGGCGTATTGGTCTTTCCGAGGATGATCAGACCGGCTCGTTTCAACCTGGTCACCAGTTCATTGTCATGATCCGGAACAAAGTCACGCAAAAAGGCTGATCCCATCGTCATGCGCACTCCAACACATGGGGCTCCCAGGTCCTTCAGTAAAAAAGGAACACCGGAAAAAGGGCCATCGGGAAACTCGCCGGCCGCCGCTTTGCGAGCCTGCTCATACATCGGTGTCACGACGGCATTAAGCGTGGGGTTAAAGCGCTCAATCCGCTCAATCGATGCCTCCACGAGCTCAATCGCCTTGACTTCCTTTTGCCGCACCAATGCGGCAAGATCTGTCGCATCGTAGGAAATAAATTCATCCATGTTTATCATCCATCTTCCCCCTTAGTTATATAACCCGTCAAACAAGATCGTCCTCTACGAATTAGGATATTTGTTATGACTTGAAAATAACGGTCGTTTCATTTAATGTCAAGTATCCAAGCCTATTCATCAGGAGTCAACCATGGAACTTATCAAAGCGATTCAGGAGAGAAAGAGCTTCAGGGCTTTCACCTCAGACCCAATTCCAAGAGAGACGATTCAGGAAATCTTAAAATTAGTTTCCCAGGCCCCTTCTGCCATCAACCTTCAGCCCTGGGAATTTGTTGTTGTGGCTGGAGAAGAGAAAGAGAGATTGAGCCGAAGACTGATCAAAGCATACAAGGAAAAACAGATCTCCTGCGGGCCAGGGAATGTGAAACCCATGCCCAAAACAGTAACCCAACGGGCGGCTAAAACCCTTGAGATGATGAATCCATTCTTCGAAGAGATGAAAGTCGATCCGAATCAATTTATCAATGAAGGGAGTTATAATTTTTATGGAGCGCCCGTGGCCATCTTGATCTGCCTCGACGATTCCTTTCCAAAAGCCCGCTTGGTGGACATCGGCTTGGTCCTCGGATATCTCCTCCTTGTTGCTCATGAGCATGGCTTGGGGACCTGTCCCATTGGTTTGATCACGGCCTATGAAGACGAAATCAAAGAGCTGCTCAATATCCCGGAGAATAAAATGGTCGTGATCGGTGTGGCTCTTGGATATCCTGATTTAAAAAGCCCGATCAATCGCTTCAAATCTCCCAGGGAGGAAGTAGGAAAGCTCATCCGATGGATCGATTGAAGATGTTCACTTTCACAGTCCAAAACCTCTAAGAGGACGGATGATAAATTTCTCCTATAAATGCGATCGCATTTATAGGAGAAGAACCCTAAAGCTCTTATGATGACCATCCCAAAAAAAGCAGCCACCGCCATTCTTCTTAGGGATTGCGTCCCTAAGGGTATTGAAGTTTTCCTATTAAAACGCCACGAGAAGAGCAGTTTTATGGGAGGAAATTTTGTCTATCCTGGAGGAAAGGTGGATAGGGAAGATGGATCCATGGAATTATGCTCCTATTCCAGGGGAATGACCTTTCAAGACGCCCACCGGATTTTTGGAAAGACGCTCTCCCGGGAGGAGAGCTTTGCCCACTGGATTGCCGGGATCCGGGAGCTCTTCGAGGAAGCAGGCGTCCTTCTTGCGTATGACCGTAAAGGGAATCCTTTCAAATATAAAAATGAGGAGGATAGACTGCGATTTATTGATTACCGGGATCGATTACATACAGGAAGAATAGACATCTGCCATATCGCAAAGGAGTCAAACATCCTCCTTGCCCTGGATCAACTCCATTACTATGCCCACTGGATCACACCGGAGGCCCGGTCTGAACGATTCGATACCCGTTTCTTTTTAGCTCGCCACCCGGAAGGACAGGAGGCAAATTACGATCGAAAGGAAACGATAGAAGGAATCTGGCTTTCGCCCAAGAAAGCCCTCGAGGAGAATTTAAATAGAAAGATCGCCTTAAGCCCCCCTACCCTGAAGACATTGGAAGATCTCTCACCGGTTAAAACGATTGATGATGTCTTCACATCTTTGAAAATGAATGTGATCCGCCCTATTCTTCCAATCCTTACAAAAATCTCCGGAGAACCCACTCTCCTCTTCCCTTGGGATCCTGAATATGAGGCTTTAAAAAAAGGGGAGATTTCTTCATCGACCAATCACGGAAGGCCTTCGCAACCGGGCGACACCACCACCCGCCTCATCTTAAGAGAAGGCATCTGGTATCCTTATTGCCGAGTAAAATAAACCATTCCAATCCGATGCCCTTAACGTACCCAGAGGGTAAATCCCAGAATGCCAATGACGACGGAGAGAATGATTTCAAAACGTCGCTGACTGATGCGCCGGTTGATTTTCAGGCCAATCAAGATTCCCGCAATGGCGAAAGGTACAGCTGCTACAGAGGTCTCAAGCACCGAATTGGTAAGCAGGCCGTGGTACTGATAAATTCCAATAATGATGGCATTAGCAAACAAAAAGAAACTCTGGAGCATGCCTACGACCTGCTCCTTAGCCCAGGGTTTTAGCGCAGCGTATACCACCACGGGTGGCCCATCGGTCCCGAAAGCCCCACCCAGAATGCCACTTAAAAAACCAGTGGGAATCGCCCATAACCTTGAAAAGGCTAATTTTACCCTGGGAGTCGCAATTTTATAAACAGAAAACAGGATAAGCACTGTTCCAAGAATCTTCATGATGAGTCCGGGCTCCATGGTCTTTAAAAGTAATGCGCCCAGGAAGGCGCCTGGTATTGTTGCGACGATCAAGAATAGGGAATGATCCCACATAAGGTCTTTCCTTAGTATAAAGATAGCCGGGATGCGGTTAACCGTATAGCAGAGAACAACAACGGGGGCGGCCCATTGGGGGTCTGAATAGAGAAGGACAAGAGGCATGGACAACAGTGCCCCGCCAAACCCGGCCAAGCCCTGAAGCAAAGCGCCTGTGAAGATGATCAGGGCTGTAAGAAGAAAATATTCAGACATCATTCACCCTACTTCTATTTCTTTCTTTCTTCGGTCTCTCGACATCTCCCAGATCAGGCATTGATCCCTGAATTTGCAATAAAGTTTTGGATCCATGCATTCACAGCAATGATCGATGTTAAGGCACTCACAGCACTCCTCACAAAACCCTGTCTCAAACTTCTGACAGGTGGCAATGGCTTCACGATCCGGATGGTTTCGGCACCTCATTTTTCCTCCTTTAGGCTGATCATACCTAATTTCATCTATTCAGTCAAAATTGAGCTTTCTATTTCCTATATTTTCTTCATTGACCTTATCTCCCTATTCTGGTACAAAAATATCAAAATATATGAGCCTAAGAAACCATCTTTTTGAGATTGGTGCCTTCTTGCTTACGGCAATATTCGCCTTCCATTTCGATTGGAAGGCGAACGAACTCTGCTGGGGGTTGTGGGCATCGAGCCTCCTCACCGGATGGGTGGTGATTCTATCATCCGTTCTCCGAACGCTCCTCCACCTTGCAGGGATATCCGTAATCTCCGAGGTAGATCTGAATGAAAAGGGAGACCCCCTGTCTGCTTTCTTTCGCGCAAAAACCTTCAGCCAAAATCTTAAAGATAAAAAGAATCCATTTGCTTCCCTGCCTGTGATTTTAATGGTGGTTGGAAGTATCGGAATCGGGGTCTTTACCTGGTTTCACTTCACCTTTTTCCATACCGTACACGCCATGTTGATGTCCTTTTTCCTGCAGATGGAACCCCTCAGCCTTTTCGGCCCTAATGGATTTATCAATGCGGATAAAGGAGTGGTGCTAGCTTATCTGGTGGAAAATTATTGGCCGATGATCCTTGGAACATTCATCGTAAGGCGGGGGATCATTGGGGGTGGAAATCCTGGCCTCAATTTAAAGGCGATCTACGGAGGGGTGATGAGGATCCATTTTTTCATCCTCTTAAGCGCCTTCCTGTTCTTCCTGATCTATTTCGGAATCGAATTTTATCAGCGGTTCCTGCTTCTTGTTCTTCTCTTTCTCTTTTACTTCCCCATCAGGATTTTCCGCCGCCAACCCGCCTCCTCTTCAATCGTTTCGAAACAGGACGAGGCCTGAGCAAAACATAAGTCGCCCCTGCACCCCCATCACATTGCCTTGCGCTTGAATAGGCAACAACCCATTTTCTCCAGGAACTGTGGATTAGCCATTCCTCAACCTTCCTCTTTAATACTGGTTCGGCAGGCGAGGAAAGCCCCCGGCCATGGGTCACTAAAATACCTGTCTTTCCATGCATCACAGCCCATTTCATAAACTGATGAAATACCTCTTTGGCTTCCTCTACGATGAGCCCATGAAGGTCGAGATGGGCTTGAATGGAAAAATCTCCCCGGTGAAGCCGTCTGGCTATCTCAGGATGGACATGGTATCCGGTGCCTTCGATATACTCAGGGGTATCAGCCACATTGAAGCCTGTTCCGTAATGGATAAGACGCTCAAGCCTCTTCAAAGTTTCTGCATCATCCTTTTCCCTAAAACTCTCTGACAACTTAACTTTGGTTATTTTTTCGATGCATCTCCTCTTCGCGATAGGTTTTACCCCTTCCATTTCTTTCTTAAAAAGTTCTTCATCCGATTTAGGGAGAAGTATTTCCCGGGGAGACTGAAGGATAGAAGAATGACCGTCCGGCAGAGAGGTTATATCGAGGGCAGAGATTAATTCCTCGAAGGATATTAAAGTAAAGGCAAACTTTTTAGGCTTCATGATGCAGTCTTCACCCCAAACTAATTAAACCAGATTCTCTGGATTTCTTCAAGAACTTCAACTGGCTTCTTTTCAATCATCCAGATTGATTTCTTTACACCTTTAGAATTGAACTACCACCAGCTACAAGCTGGTGGATTCTCTACTGACTGAAGTCAGCTAAAGACAAAACAAACAGCACAGAAATCCTCACGAGGGGAAATCTAAAAAACCTGCACACAGTGTGCATACTAAAGTCTTCGCCTGAAGGCGAGGGTTTTTCTCCCCGAGTGAGACAATAATGCCCCGCCTGCGTGGCCGGAGCCACTTCGGCGCGATGAAGGCCCGCTGGAATTTCTAACTGGGTTTACCCCCAAATTAATGGAACCTTTTCTCCTTCTTTTTGTCTATGGAATTAAAGACATAATAAGGAGGAATCAGAAATGCATCGACTTAAAATGATTTTTGCCCTGTCTATTTTTAACATTTTACTTTTCATCGCCACTGGAGTTTATGGACAACCTGCCGTAAATACTGAGAAAACACTCTCCCCCTTCTTCTTTGTGAAGAGCGATGACCTCGGTGTGGACCAATTGCCTCTCAAATCGACATCCGTTGATGTAAAAGTAGTCGGGGTGATCGCCGATGTCATTGTAGCTCAGGTCTACAAGAATGAAGGGAAGAAACCTTTGGAGGCCATTTATATCTTTCCGGCATCCACACGGGCGGCAGTTTATGGAATGAAGATGACCATCGGAAAGCGTACCATCATCGCCAAGATTCAGGAACGGGGTGAGGCGAGGCGTCAATATGAAGAAGCAAAGCAACAGGGGAAAAGCGCCTCCTTATTAGAACAACAGCAGCCTAATGTATTCCAGATGAATGTGGCCAACATCTTACCGGGAGATGTGATCCAGGTGGAGTTGAAATACACGGAGTTACTGGTTCCAACGGATGGAATTTATGAATTTGTATATCCTACGGTTGTGGGACCACGCTACTCGAACGAGCCTGCACAGACGGCCCATCCCTCGCAGAAGTGGGTTGAAAATCCTTACCTTCGTCAGGGAGAATCTCCAACCTATGCTTTCGACATCATAACCGATCTCTCCACAGGACTCCCCATCCAGAATGTCACATGCACCTCTCATAAGGCGGATATTCGCTATGATGGACCTTCCCGTGCCGCCATCAAACTTGACTCTTCGGAAAAGAATGGTGGGAATCGCGATTTTATTGTCAGATACCAGCTTGCAGGTGGCAAAGTCCAATCCGGAATGCTTTTGTTTGAGGGAGAAAAAGAAAAATTCTTTCTGGTTATGCTTCAACCCCCAAAACGGTTGAATGTGAGCCAGATTCCGCCCAGAGAGTATATTTTCATTGTTGATGTCTCCGGATCCATGTATGGGTTTCCCCTTGATATGTCCAAGAAACTTCTTAAGGACATCACTGGAGGCCTTCGTCCAACGGACAAGTTTAACGTTCTCCTGTTCGCCGGCGGTTCCTCTCTGATGTCAGAAAAATCACTTCCTGCAACTCCCGAGAATATTCAACACGCCCTGAACGTCATTGATAAACAGAGGGGTGGCGGCGGAACGGAACTACTACCCGCCCTTAAACGGGCCCTGTCTATTCCGAGATCGGATGGCTATTCCCGGACAATCGTGATTGCCACAGACGGTTATGTCACGGTCGAGGAGGAGGCATTCGATCTGATTCGAAAAAATCTCGGAGACGCCAACATGTTTACATTTGGGATCGGGTCGAGTGTCAATCGCCATCTTCTTGAAGGAATGGCCAGGGTTGGAATGGGCGAGCCCTTTGTCATCTCCAAACCCGAAGAGACCCGAGAAAAGGCAGAAAAGTTCAGAAGGATGATTGAGTCACCGGTCTTGACAAAGGTCAAAATTGACTTTGGAAAGTTTGGAGTCTACGATGTCGAACCGCTCAGTATTCCGGATGTGTTTGCAGAAAGGCCAGTCATTGTCTTTGGAAAATGGCGAGGTCGCCCTAAGGGAGAACTCTCTTTACAGGGAATGACCAGCAATGGTCCCTATACGAATAAGATTGATATTCAAAAAGAAAAACCACTCAAATCAAATTCAGCTCTTCAATACCTTTGGGCCCGCCACCGGATCACTCTTCTTGCAGATTACAATATTCTGCGTAATGATCCGGATCGAGTTAAAGAAGTGACCAGACTGGGCATCGATTATAACCTTTTGACTGCCTATACCTCTTTTGTGGCAATTGATACGGAAGTCCGTTTGGTTGATGGGCAGGCTATAACAGTGAAACAACCTCTTCCTCTTCCCGAAGGAGTCTCGGATCATGCTGTGGGAAAAGGGGGAATAGTTGGTTACAAATTGTCTGCCCCGTATGCTGCCAGGGCTTTGGAAGTGGATGCTAAAAGTCAGGTCAAAAAAGATGAAGAATCCAAATCAAGACTTATAAAATTATCTGTTGGGCTTGGAGAGATTACGGCCACAGGGGGAATTTTAAAAGAAGATCTTCAGAGAATCATCAAGCAGCAAATTCCCTCTATTGAACTCTGCTATAAAAAAACCTTAGCAAAAATACCGAATATCCAGGGGCAAATTACCTTGCAATTGGTTATTGATTCGAGTGGCCGAGTGACAAAGGTGAGCTTGGTCTCAAGTAAACTCAATGATAAGAATCTTGAACAATGCACCATCCAAAAGGTCAAAGAGCTGACCTTCCCTGCCCCGGTTGGAATGGATACAGTGACAGCTAATGTTTCTTTGGTTTTTAAAATATCTTAAGCGTATCGGTGGACGAAAAATTTCAAGCTCCCCTCCCCTGTGAGACTGTGTCACAATGGGGAGGGCATGAGGGTTGATTAAGTCAAACTTGATCTAATCACGATATAAAACGTTCTTTGAAAACTGAATAGAGATAGACGGTCGTAGCAGCCCCACTGACAAAGCTTTTTCTCTTCTTTTTCACCCAACACGGCTGCATGTTCGGGATATTATCCCAAGACGGGGGCTCTAAGAGTCATCAGTTTTTCGATTAACCCCGATACGCCAAGAATCGTGATCATCCGAGCCAG